>DLVS01000329.1 GCA_003445095.1 Verrucomicrobiales bacterium | reverse complement strand
AGGTCGATCGTCCACGCCGGCGCCTCGGCCATGTGCGCCCCGATGCCGAAGTCGCCTTCTAGGTTGGCCCGGATAAAAAAGTCTTCGATAACCAGAGCCGCCGGTTTCAGGTTGGGGTCGAGGCCGCGCTCGGTAAAGAGGGCATCGATGGGGATGGCCTTTTCCTCGGCGAGTTGGAGTTCGATGCTGAAACCCGGCAACGAAAGCATGCCAAGAATCGCGGCGTCGAGGAAGGTGGCATCGAACACCAGCGTGCCCATGACCCGGTCGGACAGGGCGAGATCGGACCCAAACGGATCGCGGACGATGATCTCGACGACCTCGACGGCGTCGAGGCTCAGTACGCCATCGATGAGCGTCACCTTGCCGGTATCCAACCCCAGATAGATTCCGGTGTTGACGACGCGATGGCCGCCGTTTGCGTTCGTTGCCAGTTCGATGGAGAGGCCTTTCAGGCTGACTGGGCTGACCGCGGTAAGGGCATTGGCGACGGATTCCGGCAGGTAGGTTTTGAGGAAGCCGGCCTGGTGTCCGTCCCCGATGAGGGCAGCGAGGTCGTCGACATTAATACCTTCGTGGGTGCCGGCCTTAAACGACGCCAGCCATTCGACCCGATCGCTCTGACCCAGCATCCGGGTGGCGACGAGGCGGGCCGTGATGGCGGCCTGCTCCAGGGTGAGGTCCCCTTCCATGGCCATCAGCGGATCAAAGCCCGGGTTGGCGTCCAGCCAGGTCTGTGAAAGCGGGGTATAGAGGCGGAATGACACCGTCGTCTGCAGGCCGGTCCCAAGCACGAGATCGGGCGTAAACCGGCCCGTCAGATGGATGCCCGGGGTGGTGGGGAGATCCCAGGGAAACTGCCCGGGGGGGATGGTCAGCCCCGTTTCAGCGCCGGCGGGAACGATGGACCCGGCGAGGGTGATCTCGGGAGCCAGCACCGTAAGCACACCGACCACGCCGGCGGTGGTGAGCCGCGAAACGACGCCAAGCCCGCGGGGCAGCTGTACGGCCCCATAGTCCTGGCCGGCGAGGGTGAGTGATCTGTCGATCCCCTGGGTCGTGAACACCAGCCAGGTCTTGGAGAGGCCGAGGCCATCGAGCAAGGGTGTCTGGGTCGGGTTGGCGAGGTCGCGGAGGTCGGCCGTCTTCGGCAGGCCGGGGAAGGCGTTACTGAACAACCATCCGGTGGGGGCCTGGAGGTAGAGGGTGCCGGCGAGAGTTTCCGGCGCGTTTTGTGTTGCCGGCAGGAGGGCGAGTTCGACCCGCGCGTTCCCCCCGGCTGGCCAGGCAAGCCCGCCCGTGGCCGCCGTGGTGAGGGTGCCTGTCAACGTCACCGCCTCCGGGGTCGCCGATTCGACGACCGGCTGGTGAAGGGAGATGCCGGCGGGGATCCAGGTGGCGATAAGGGCCTGGATGGGTCCCCAGTCGGCGGAGACGGGGAGGTCGGCGGAGCCGGGCTGGGCGAGGGATTGGAGGAGGTCGCGGGGTTCCATGCGCGTTCGTTCGATCTATATTCGGTGGGCGTCGAACTAGACCTCGGATCCATCCATGTTCAGTCCTAAGTCCAAATAGGCCGTCGACAATTCGGGAGCAATCGGAAAACCAGCGGCATCAAGCGGAACGTTGTTATTAACATCCTCCGGCTCGATTTGCATGATCGGATTGGCAGGACGACCCCCTCCATCCAGTTGCCTGAGCCGGAACCAGGCCCGGGCCAACTGGGCTTTTTCGGCGGGGCTCAGAGGATTTGGGCTCAGAGGATCTATTGACCGGTTTTTGAACAACACGCGCGACCACGCATTCCACGCCGCATCATCAACAGGGAACGCCTGGTCGGTATAGCGATAGGTCTTTGTCGGGACCGCCCTCCGCGTTGCGCGTGCAAAGAGAAAGGTCGCCAAGAGCCGATACGGCGAACCCGGAAGCCGCCTTTTATCCTTCAACAACCAGCCCTGCAGATTCTCGGGGGAGCGAAAGTCATCCGCTGCGTTAGTCAGATAGGGTGTCGTCGTCTCATCCCCAGACGGATTGCGATCGACCAGTGCGTCCCAGAGTCCATAGCGCTGGGGGCCGCCGCCATTGTTAAAAGGAGCTGCATCCACATGGACTCCCATTTCTATGAAATGTATGCCCCATCTGTTTTGCGCCGGCAATCCGAGCATAGCAGCGCACCACTGAATGCGATGCGTGAATTCGCCGTGGGTCCAGGGTACCTGGGCGTCTTTCCAGGTTTTGGCCTTCTGGATGAGCTTGGAGCGAAAGTCGTCATTCGGCACCAGCCCTGTAAGGGTCACGGCCCGCGCGCGCGGCAAAGCGGGCGGGTACATCTTCTCGTTTTCGATCTGCGTCAACACCTTCGACAGGACGCCACTGACCAGTGGCCCAACCGCGGCGTCGCGATTGTTTTTTTCCGTCAAAAGCGAGGTCGCAACCGTGTCGAGCGTAACAGCCCCTCCGAATGCCACCTGGCCGGCTCGGCCCAGTATTTCCTGTCGCATCCGAAGCTCGATCGACGACAATCCCGCAAAAAACTCTACGTGCGGAGGTTGAAGGCAATTGGAAAACGTCTCCAGGAAAGCTCTGAAGTCGTCGGGCGTTCCGGCGACCCCAGGGATTCGCGCCAGGACGCTCACCCGTGCTGGATTGGTGGGGTCAGGGTTCAACGCCAGGAGTTCGTCGAGAAAAGGCATAAGGACAACGAGTGGGTTTAGGTTTGCCGCGGAGTGGTGTGAATACTCATCGCGCTGTCTTCTCAACCGCCCTCCCCGCATACGCGGGGAGATGTGAAGGGACCTCCTGCAGGTTGGCACACCGCCAAACTGCAGGAGGCCCCGATAAGAAAGCCCCGCAAAGCCGGGCGAAACCTCTCAGGCTGACAGCGCTCAACACGCGTTCGATCAATTGTTGTCACGTTTCACCCCTAGTTTCAGCCATCCCTCGCGGATCATGTGGCGTTGCGAAAACGCCGGCTCGGGGCCGGCCGGATCCAGGGGTGTTTCGGACCAGGTGGTCTCCTGTTTTTCAACCCACGACCAGGCGCTCCCCTCCAGGTCCATCAGGGGGACCCGGATCGTTTGTTCGCCGGCGAGGACGGGCGTGGAGAGGAACGTCACCTCCATGCGCCCCAGCGCCCCGGCAAGGTGTGCCGGCGGGACCGACAGGGTCTTGGCCGGCAGGAGCCCCGTGTAGGCCGTGAGGGTGGCGCGAGGGTCCATCAAGACGATAAACCGAACCGGGGCCGCTCCGTTAAGGACGACTGGGACGGCCGGCGACTCTTCGCCCCAGCCGGGCTGGAAGGCGGCGAGGCCGGGCGTATCCTCGTTCCCCTGTTCGGGCCAGAGGCCCACGACCCCATCGGTGAGCAGGGCTTTGTTGCCGATGCGGACCTCCAGTTGGAGTTGGTCTAGCCCGGCGTGGTGCCGGGCATCCAGCGTGGTGCCGGCCTGGATGTCTGCCATCAGGTCCGCCGGAAACGACGAGATAGCCAGGGGATCGCGCGTACGGATACGGGCGCCGGCGCGGACGAGCGCAAGCGGCCGGCTGAGCCACAAGACGGGGGCCTGGTGCTGCGCGATGTTCTCCGGTTCGATGCTGTTCAGCTGGGTATCGATGCCAGCCAGCAAGTCCGCGAGGGGTCGGGTGGCCAGCGAGCCGATCACCTGCACAACAGCCGCCCGCAACAGGGGTTGCTGAATCCCATCCGGCGAGGGGACTCCGGCCCCGGGTGCCGGCGCCCAGTGGTTCGCGCTTCCGTCGATGGCCCCGAGCGCTTCGCCGGCGGCCGTGTAGACGTCCAGACTCTCGTTTAGCGCATTGGGCACCAGCCACCCGACGATCGGGCTCGTTTCCGGATGATCATTTGACGGTATGGATCCAGCAGCGTCGGCCGACAGCCAGCGGAGATCCAACTGGGCGGGTTGGACGAGCCGGGGCGGGAGCCAGCATCGTCCCTGATCGTCCTGCCAGTTCGACGGGTAGGCGATCTGGCCGGGCGGCACCGGGGTGACGAGTCCAAAAGTATCTACCAGCCGAAGGGCGTGGATTTCCAGCTGGCCCGCCAGAAATGGCGCAAAGTACGCATCGGGCATCGGGGCGGCGTAGTCGGCATTTCCCACGGCGGCGGCCACCCGGGCGGCTAGCGCCTGCCGCTCGGCCGGCCCCTGCGGATCGGCGATGGGCAGGCAGTATCCCTGATGATTCATCAAAAAGGCGTCGTTGAGACCACTGAGCGCCTGCGACAGCACGCGATTCATGGTATCGACCCGATCCCGGTAGACCGCCAGAAATTCGATCAAGTGCAGTTCGCGGCGGTACCACTGCACAAACGCCGACGCGAGGGCAGCCGTGAGCGGCGCGGCGGGGTCATCGACCTCCAGACCCAGATCCTCGAAACAGGCGCGCCGTAGGACTTCATTCGCCACGGCGTGAACGGCATCCAGGTTCAGCGAGGCGTCGTCCGCATCGTACCAGGCGGGGATGGCGGCGAGCCGATCCAGGCAACTCGAGATGATCGAAGCCCCCAGTGCCGGCGCCAGGGCACTGCCCCGCGTGAGGTACCAGTTGGCAAAAGACATCCAGTTGTCGAGCAGCCAGGCGTCGCGTGCGAGGCTCTGCGCTGGGGCTTCGGGCTCCTGGTCCAGGAACGCTCGTTTCCGGCCGGCAGGGACGCGCTGGGCAAAAAAGACCTCCATCTCACTGCGCAGCTTAAAGCGGGCGTGGGGGGTAAGGATGCTCCGCCCCCGATAGACGGCGTTGCTCCGCGCGGCATCACCGGTGGCGACCCACTCAAGACGGTCCGGGTCGAACCTGAAGCGCGCGGTGAGGTGATCGGGGGGGTAGATGGGATGAGCCGGATCGGACGCGCCCGCCGGCGCCATCGGCAGCAGCTCCACCTCCCATTCCAGGAGGAAGGGATGCTGGTTGCGGCTGTCCCCCACCGAATACCCGGTGGCGCGGGTCGTAGGCTTGGCAGCCCCGAAAATCGCTGCCATGGCACTTGCCGGCCCGCTCCAGATCCAGGCCTCGATGGCCGAAAACGCCGGCACATCCAAACAGGCGCATATGAGCGCTTCGTCGTCACCGTGGCGATCGGTGGCGTCGGCGTGGCCGGCCAGCAAGATGACCGGCTCGTTGGGGCACCAGTACCGGGGTCCCGGGCGCTGGACCAGTTCAAACAGGCCCGGGTTGGCGGTCGCCACGGTTTCGATTTGTTTTTTCGCGTCCTCGATGGCCTTGAGGCCCTGCGCTACCTGGTTCACGAGGTCGCTCAACCCACCAAGGCCGATGGTATCGACATAGGCCGCGATGGCATTGGCGGACGGGAGGGACTCCCCTTGGCTGGGTACCGGATAGGCGGCTAGCAGAGCCGCATGCCAGTCGGCATACACCCGGGCGCGGGCAAACGCGAGTCGAGCCGACGCCGTATCGAAAGCCTGCTGGCGGTCGTTGAGGGTCTGGAGCAGGCCGCCGAGCGTGTCCGGAAGGGCCGCCGGATCGCCGAGCATCACCGGCGCGCCGGGATCCACATCCACCCCTTGGACCCGGAGCCCCCAGAGGTCCGCGCCGCGGAGTGCCGTGAACCGATTTGCATGGCGGGCTTCCTGGAAACGGGGCCCGAGGTCCAGCCGTTCGGACCGCAGTTGGGCGGCCAGGTGGAGGGCTTCGAGCTGCTCTTCAAGCAAGCGGGCCCGGTCGGAGGCATCGGGAAAAACGTCTCTGGCGAGGAGGGCTGACAGGGCTTCAGTGCCGGCGCTGGCCATGGCGACGGTCGGCTCAAACGATACTCCGGCCCCTCGGGCGGCACGGAGGGCGGAAGGGGCAAAATCGAGGCGGGCGAAACAGATCAGTGCGTCAGGCAGGTGGGCCTCGGTGGTGATCGTGCCCAGGCAGGTCAGATCCCACCCGAACCGCTCCGCTGCCTGTGCGGCAAGCCGCGGGAGGTTGCCCGTACCATTAGTTAGTTTCAGGTCGGCAAGTGTGCCGGCCAAGTGATCGAGGTCTGGGTGGCTATACCAGCCCAACACCTCATAGGCGAGGTTGTCCCGGTCGGTCGGGGTGACCTCCGGATCGTAAAACCCGAATACGGCGCGGCACGTCGGGTAAAAGGCGTGGAAGGCCGGATTGCCGTACCCGACAGCCGTGAGGTAGGGGAGATAGGCATCCGCGGCCGGCGGCGCGCCGGCAGTGATCGGGGTGGTGCGTCCGAGGGATACCGAACGAAGGTTGTGGCTGGACGTAGCGGGCAGGGGGTAAACGGTTCCGCCGGCGGCATCCAGGGCGTAGGCATTACTTTCGACCAGCCAGAACGCGTCTGGCCAGCCGGCGCGCCCCCGGCGGATGAGCCAGCGATCCGGGACGGGCGGGAACGGGGGAGGCACATCGGTTAGCGTGGCCGCGAAGGCTTGTTGCGCCCCGGTGGAGGGTCCCGAGCGGGTGAGTACTTCCGGCAGTGCCCAATGAAGGTGGCAGCCTTTGCTCAACGAAAGGGTGGGCTCCGCCAGCGGCTCAGTTTCCAGCGCGCTGCCCAGAAACGGGACGTCGGGATGGCCGACGGTGCCAGCATCGGTAAAGGGCATCCGCTGGAAATCGACCGGCGGCCCCACAACATTCGTTTCCTGCTCCAGAAATAACGCATCCAGTTTAATGGGAACGGCGAGCAGACGCATACAATCGAGGGGTAGCTGGGTCGAGGGTGGCGGACACGAGTCGGGAAGAAATTTGGACCACAATGCGAAACTAGGAAATAACCAAAAACCACATCTCTGCGTAGCGGCACGTAGCGGCACAGGGCTGCATCAAGCCAGAGGGAATGAAGGGCAAAGGGTCTTGGGGATGGCCGGTCGCGCTCGGAGCGCGGACTTCGGTCCGCATGCACCTAGGACGCCAATCGGGCGTTGGGGGTTTGGTAGCAACGGCCGGCGGGATGAATCGCACGCTCCGGTCGGCGAAGACCGGAGTCTGTAACAAGCAGCGCGGTCGAAGGGTTAGGCGAGCTTGATGAAACCATGTCGGCGCTTCTCGCTCAGCGCTCATACCTCGCCTGCTTTCTGCTGGCAAACTCAACGGCCCTATCGATACTCCGCGCTTCGGTTTCGGGCGGAACGATCTCACGCAAAACACTCATGAACAGACGCGCCATTGGGCAAACGAACTTTACCTCGAAGGCGAGATATGGCTGGAACGGACCTGGCCGAAGTGCCGTCGTGGCCTTGTCCGTCATCTGTTTTGCCGCGGGGTGTTCCCGGCCAGAGCCCGTGCAGTCCCGGGCGACGCGACCGGTCAAAACCCTGGTCGTCGCGGCCGGGGAGGACACGCGCGAGCGCCTTTTCTCCGGCCGGGTCGAGGCTTCTCGATCGGCCGACCTGGCGTTCTCCGTGTCGGGCGTGCTAGTTGCGCTGCCGATCAAGGAGGGTCAGAGGGTGGCGAAGGGCGAGGTGATCGCCCAGTTGCGGGAGGAAGAATTTAAGGCCCGACTCCAAACGCTGCAGGGCCAGTTGGACCAGGCCCGGGCGGCGCTCCGGTCGCTCGAGGCGGGCGAGCGACCGGAAGAACGACTGCGGCGGGAAGCGCAAGTTCGCGCTTCGGAGGCGCGGCTCGCGAACGCTCGGATCGATTTCGAACGCATGGGTCGCTTGGTGCAAACGCAGGCGGTTTCGCGCGCGGAATTCGATCAGGCGGAAACGATGTACCGCGTGGCCCAGGAGGACCTCAAGGCCGCGCTACAGACGCTTGAAATGGGCACCATTGGCCGCGAGGAAGACATCGAAGCCCGGGCCGCCGACGTCCGCGGCCTCGAGGGGCGCGTGGTGGAGGCGGACCTGCAGCTCCGGGACACGACGCTGCGGGCGCCCTACGACGGCGTGATTGCCCGGCGCTTTGTTGACGTAAAGCAAAACGTCCGGGCGAAGGAGCCGGTCGTCCGGTTTCAGGACGCAGACGAGATCGACATCGCCGTGGACGTGCCGGAAGCGCTGATGATGTCCGACATCCGCACGGCGGACATCGTGCAGATGTATGCGGAGCTCAGCGGGGCGCCTGGAGTTCAGATTCCGGTGCGCATTCGCGAGGTGTCGCAGGTGGCGGATCCGACGACCCAGACCTTCAATGTGCGCGTCGCTCTGAAGGCGCCCCCCGGCATCACCGTGTTGCCGGGCATGTCGGCGACCGTGGCGCTGACCTACCGTCGGGCGGGAATCCTGGGCAACCGAATTCTCGTTCCGATCTCCGCGGTGTACAAAGACAGCGCGGGCGAGCAGGTGGTCTGGGTCCTTGGGCCGGAGCAAACCGTCGCGCGTCGGCCGGTCAAAACCGGGGAGGCAACGGGCAGCCGGATCGAAATTGTTGACGGACTACAACCGGGCAACCGCATCGCCATTGCAGGGGTAAGCTTTCTCCGCGATGGGATGAAGGTCCGCGATCTGGGTGACGCGCTCGGAGGCGCCGCGCGATGAATCCCGGCGAATTCTCCGTCAAATACAACCGCGTGATCCTGGTGGCCATGTTTATGGCCATGGTCGGGGGCATCATCGCCTACCAAAACATCGGGCGTCTTGAGGATCCCGAGTTTACCATCAAGCAGGCGCTGATCATTACGCCCTATCCAGGCGCCAGCGCCGAAGAGGTGGCGCAGGAGGTCAGTAATCCCATCGAGGCCGCTTGCCAACAATTGGCTCAGCTCGACCGCGTCGAATCCGAGTCGTCGCGCGGCCGGTCGGTGGTTTCGGTGTTCATCAAGGACCAGTACAACAAACACAGCATGCCGCAGGTCTGGGATGAATTGCGGCGCAAGGTCGGGGACATCCAGGCGCAATTGCCGCCGGCGGTTCGCGGACAATCGATGGTGATCGACGATTTTGGCGACGTGTACGGCATCTTCCTCGCGGTGACC
>DLVS01000225.1 GCA_003445095.1 Verrucomicrobiales bacterium | reverse complement strand
TCATCATCGGCACCGGCTGCGCCGGTCTCACCGCCGGCATCTATACCGCCCGCGCCAACCTCAATCCACTCATCCTCACCGGCACCATGCCGGGCGGATTGCTCACCACGACGAGCATCGTGGAGAATTTTCCCGGCTTTCCCGAAGGCGTGGACGGGTATGAACTGATGACCAAGTTGCAGAAGCAGGCGGAGCGCTTTGGTGCGCGCGTCAAGTTCGCGACGGTCGAGGCGGTGGACATGAGCAAACGTCCGTTCGTCCTGACGGTGGACGGCGAGCGGGTGGAAACCAAGACCCTCATCATCTCCACGGGGGCGGGTCATCGCCATCTCGGACTGGAGAGCGAGCACTTGCTCGACAAGAAGGGCGTGACGTATTGCGCCACCTGCGATGGTGCGTTGCCGATGTTCCGCAACCAGCCGCTGGTGGTGGTAGGCGGCGGCGATTCGGCCTGCGAAGAGGCCAACTATCTAACCCGATTTTCGTCCACGGTTTACTTGGTTCACCGACGTGACTCATTGCGTGCTTCCAAGATCATGGCCGACCGAACGCTCGCGAATCCCAAGATCAAACCGATCTGGGATAGTGTGGTCACCGAAGTGCAAGACGTCGCGTCCGGCAAACTGACCAGCGTCAAATTGAAACACCTCAAAACGCAGAACGAGTCGGTGTTGCCCTGCGCGGGTTTGTTTGTGGCAATTGGACACGTGCCCAATACTCAATTGTTCCAAGGCCAATTGGAGCTCGACTCGGCCGGCTACGTGGTGTTGACCAAAGGGGCCGCGACCGCTGTACCCGGTGTGTTCGTGGCGGGCGATTGCGCGGACTCGGTTTATCGGCAAGCGGTGACTGCGGCTGGAATGGGCTGCGCCGCGGCGATCGAAGCGGAACGATATCTGGCAGCGTTGGGTGGCTGAGGACCCCTGGAATTAACAAAAAACGGCGAACCGCGAATGAACGCGAATTCACGCCAATGGACTCGATCAGTTTCCGGGACGAAGCCGGTGGATTGGGGAGCGCGCGTGCGTGTTGTTTTGGGCGTCCCGCGCAAAACCTCGTTCAACCATTTTTAGGGGCCACTCGGGGCGTTGGTAACGCCCGCCGCCTTGCCGTCCAGGTATTCGAGCGCGGTATGTAATACGCCAGCGCCCGGCATGGCGTGTTTCATTCCGGCCACTTCGAGGTAGAGGACATTTTTGAATCCACCTGCTTGGAATCCCTTCGTCAAAACGTCTTTGGTATTCTCGCGGTTGGAGTCGAACTCTCCGGTGAGCAGCACGAAACGCCCGTGATTCTTGGCCAACACCAGCGTCCGGGGCTCAGGCTGATAATCCGCCGGATAATACATGCCCTTGGCGGTCGGAATGGCCGTGTAGAAATTCACGCCGCAGACGCACAATGTGCCGGTGAAGAGGTCGGCGCACGCCACACCCAATTCGCTGGCGACCCGCGCGCCGCCGGACATACCGCCGACGTAAATCCGCTTTCGGTCAACCGGGTAACGGCGGAAGGCGTTGAAGGTTGCGTCCAACGCCAAGCGGAGACGCTCTCTCACATCGCGATCGTTGCCGGAGTTATTGGCGCTCACCAGGAGCAGACGACTCTTCGCCAGTTCCGGTTTCCAATCCTCGGGCAGCCAGGCCGAACTCCCGGGACTGACCCACACGAGTAGCCCCCAGCCAGCATTGGTGGTGTAAGTGGACGGCACGGTCATCGTGAACCGCTCATCGGCAATCCGGTAATCGCGGCCGGGTTCGGAGAAACCAAACCGTCGTTTCATCTCCGCCAAAGAGGAATAAGGCGCAGAGTTTGTGAATTGAAGTTCACGAGTCGTCTGAGCCTCGGCGATGAGCCTAGGCGTCTGAATCCAGACCAGAGCCAAGCTCAAGACTCCGGCGCGCCAGAGCTCCGCTTCCCAAGCGTGGCGTAGCCTGACAAAAAACGCCGTGATCGCCATAAGCAAGAGGCTACCGGACTGAGCCTGGAAGGGAAGGGGATCGGATCACCGAAGCGATCCTTCGAGAACGACGCGACGCTCCGTGATCAGTGGCTCGCGGAAGGGCATGTTGTCGCTCTGCAAACGCGCTGGCCTTCCGCCTTCGCTCCGAAGCTACACCGACCATTGGTTTCTCAGTCGTTGACCTGATGGGTAGCCGTGCCGAAACCGGAAAGGTGAATCCCATAGTCGCCCACCAGAAACTACGCCGAACTCCTCGCTCAACCCCGATTGACAGACGCTCGCGCCCGAGAAGGAGTCGCCGTGGAGGCGGCGGAGCGCTTCGAATGGCTCCGCACAGCGCTCGCACGGAGCCCCGACGCTCAACCTCGCTTCTAGCGTCAATCCACGAACCGCCGAGTAATATCCCCGTACGCATCAATCCGGCGGTCCCGCAAAAATGGCCAGTGGGTGCGGGTCACGTCCAGCTTCGCCAAGTCGAGCGGTACTAAAAGATTTTCGGCGCGATCGACGCTGGCCTTCTCCAGAATTTGTCCGCTGGTGCCGGCGACAAAGCTTTGTCCCCAGAATTCGAGTCCGTCGCCGCCGACTGGTTTCTCAAGGCCAATACGATTCACTGCCGCCACGTAGCAACCATTGGCCACTGCGTGGGAACGTTGAATCGTTTCCCAGGCGAGTTGTTGGTGAGTTCCGTATTCGGCCTTCTCCTTTGGATGCCATCCGATCGCCGTGGGGTAGACCAGGATCTCGGCCCCCCGCAGGGCCGTGAGTCGGGCTCCTTCGGGATACCATTGATCCCAGCAGATCAAGACGCCGATCCGTCCGAACCGCGTCGTCCAGGCCCGGAACCCGAGATCGCCGGGCGTGAAGTAGAACTTTTCGTAGAACAGTGGGTCGTCCGGGATATGCATCTTCCGGTAGATGCCGAGCAATGAACCGTCGGCGTCAATGATAGCGGCGGTGTTGTGGTATAAGCCTTCGGCCCGTTTCTCGAAAAGGGAGGCCACGATGACGACTCCGTGCTGCCGCGCCAACTTTTGGAAGGCGCGAGTGGAAGGACCCGGAATCGGTTCCGCCAACTGAAAGTATTTATGATCCTCGCTTTGGCAGAAATACTGGGACCGAAACAACTCCTGGGTGCAGATGATTTGCGCACCGTCTTGAGCGGCCCGTTTGGCCGCCGCGAGCGTCGTCGCGAGATTTTCAGCCGGATCGGCAGTACAAGCATGCTGCAACAGGCCGAGCGTGACGGCGCGGCGAGAAAGCACAGGGCGACGACTCATTTCGATTTGGATTTGATCCGCTCAAACAGGCTGCTACTGCGGCGTTCCGTCCCTCGGTCTAGTTTCACGGTTCCGGTGCGGGTCTTTTCGGGGCCGGACGGCGTCGGATCTTTGAACAGTTCGCGGATGAATTTGCCGAGGGTCTCGTTGGTCGGGCCGTAACCTCGGTGATAGATGAACACCTCCAGATCGTAGAGCAACTCATCGGCGCTGGGATAGCGGCGCTCCAAATCCCGTTCCAACGTTCGTTGCAGGATTTGATTCAAGCGAGGCTCGATTTCGGGAACAAGTCGAGTGAAGTCGGGGATCGGCAGTGTTAGAACTCGATGGCGAGAATCATCCGGAGTTTGGCCCCGAAAGATGTTCTGGTGAGCGAGTAATTGGCTGAGGACGATTCCCGCGGAAAACAAGTCGGAGCGCTGATCGGTGATCTGGAAGTCGGCCTGTTCCGGGCTCATGTATTCCGGCGTGCC
>DLVS01000469.1 GCA_003445095.1 Verrucomicrobiales bacterium | reverse complement strand
AGATGGCGACCTTGGTATGCGAGCGCATCGATGCCGGAAAAATCCCGGGCGCCAGAATCGCAACCACGCTGAAGGCGAACGCCGCCCCAACGCCGATCATGATCAGCGTCCACATGTTGAACTGGACGGTGACGAGTGAGCGCCACCCGCGGCGAAAGAATGGCCACCCCGCCCAGAGCACCACGGGCGTTGAGAACGCAAACTGCATCCAGCGTGAAACGTCGCTGTCGAGCCAGTTTTGGTGGGAGAGCGACGGGAGGAGATGCGCCATCGCTACCACGAAAACCGGCAGCGTCAGCGCCGCACCAATCCAGAACCGTCGCGTCATGTCGTCCAGTTCGGAGGCGTCATGGTCGCCAACCGCGGTGCTGACCGTCTTCGGTTCCAGCGTCATGCCGCATTTGGGGCAGTCACCCGGATGGTCCTGCTCGACCTCCGGGTGCATTGGGCAAGTATAAATGACGTTGGCCGCAGGCTTCCACGCTGGATTGCGCTCCAGGGCCATGCCGCACTTCGGACAGTCGCCGGGCGTGTCCGATTCCACGCCGGGGCACATCGGGCAGAAATACTGCGCGGTCGCTGCGGGCTTCACCGCGCCCGTCGTTCCATGTCCGCCGCAACACGATGGCTCTTTGGCGTTGGTTTCGGCAGTGACCACCGCACGGGTAGCGGAGGTCCCTTCGGATGACGGTCCGTGCTCACGATGTGGCTCTCCGTGTTGGTCCCGTGCGGGCGCGTCCGCACAACTGTCCTTCTCTCGTTCAACCGGCTCTAAAGCCGTGGTCGTCGCTTTGGCTTGCTGGAGAAACTTCTGCCGACAGTGGTCGCTGCAAAAATAGAAGTTCCTTCCGTCGCGTTCGGCATGGAGTGCGGTTGCTTCCTGAACGGTCATTCCGCAGATTGGATCTTTGGTCTCAGGTTTTGGCTTGTTCATGACTCTGTGTTTGCCGGTGGAGAGTGATGCAACTCTCCAGTATTTGCGATGAGTCTCCCCATCGCAGCCGGCGGCTCAGCTGCAATTGAAGCTGGCTCCAGTTGTTCATTTTATTGCTTTAAGAGGGTGCCAAGATTGGCACCCCACTCAAGTCCACTTTGCCCTGGCTGACCCAGTTTATAGCTTTGGTTTTTCCATGCCTTTGGTCGCCCGGCTGCCAGGCTTGGTCGCACAGCAGAAGGCGGAATCATCACCGCACACTTTGCAACTGTGCTTCAGTTCAGTGATATCACCTTTGGCGTGGCCGGTCACCGTGAGGGTTGAATTGCACCCAGCGCAACCGTGGGTGCCGATCAACTCCTTGGGCTGGCCCATTTCCATCAGGAGCTGAGCACCCTTCGTTCCCTGCTTCACGCGGGCGACCCAAACGGTCTTACATTTGGCGCAGACCATCGCGATGCTGTCGTCAGTCTTGAGCGCGTCTACCTCCCCCTTGGTTTCGATCCCTTTAAGCATCAGCATGTGCTCGCCACCTTTCATCGGCTTCATCGGTTTAGCCTCGTCGTCGGCAGTGGCAGTCGTCGGCAGCCAGGCGGCTAGCGCCATGGCAACCGCGATGCATGAACCCAGGAAGTGTCTGTTGTTCACGGTTTTCATTCTATTGTTCGGTTTCATGTTTGATTCTTGGTGTTTTGCTCTATCGGTGAAAGCTGTTCGCTCACCCAATTTTGTTGCGGAGGGTGGATTGCTCCATTTCCCAAGACCGCTTACCCCGATTCCTCGGAAATCACGCGGCCTTTCTCTCAGAATCAACGCACACAATAGGCGGGGAAGGCTCAAAGTTGGAATGGGGTGTTACCCGACCATGGCGTCATGACTGACGGAAGTGGTCGCAATAAATTGCGATAGGTGTTTTCCGTCCGCACGACCCGCAAGAGTCCGGCTGGACGGTCCACTTGATGAGCCCATGACCACCATCCACAGCACGGAAAAGTTCGCCAACCGACCATTCGCTATCTGAATTACCACCAACGAAATCGTGATCGACGGCCCATTTCGCCACTTCAACCGCTTCAGCCCCCGCGTGAGCAGCTCGACGCTTGACTACGCGCAGCCGAAAGCCGATTCCTTCGCAGGTAATTGCATGAAGGTAGCCGCTCTCCGACTTTCTCTCGCTGGCCGCGTTTTCGCGGTGGCTTGGTTAGCCGTGTGGCTCACGGCCCAGACTCTGTGTGTCCATCACTGCGCGTCGCTCACCCTCGGCAAGAGCAACGGCGGTGGGTGCTGTGCGAAGAAAGCCCCGGATGCGGCGAAGAAGGCCGCAGACGGTAGTTTTTTCCCTTGTAGTGGCCTGAAGACCGTGAAGCTGGAGGCTAAAGCGGTTATGGCCGACTTCACGCCGGTAGTTCTCGTGCCTCTCCAGCCTGATTTCGTCCTCCCACTGCCCGCGACGAACCTAGACTCCTCCCTGGCTCACTATGTTCGTGCGCTTCCGCGCGCGGATTTCGTGTTCCGGCCCGAGGTGTCCCTCGGTGCAGCGCTTCGCAGTCTTGCTCCGCCCGTGCTGGTTTGACCGGTCGGCATCCCGCCGCTCTTCCCATTTTGGGTAAAACGTGCGTCATGCGCGTTTCTTGCGGGGCTTACGACCGGTGTTCACCTCTTCCGTTTCCATCCCGTAAACCTTGAAGGTGGCTGGATCGCGGATTGGAGCCGCTGACAGGCCGCTTGTCTCTCCCCGGTCTCCGACCGCGATTCGTCCGCCGAATGAACGAGTTCGCATGTCCCTCATTTTATTTGTCCGCATCGCTTTGACCCTGGGCGTAAGCCTGTTGCTCGCCGGTTGCGTGGGTTCCCCGGTCGTGCCGGACGCCGGTCCCACACATCCCGCCAACCCGCACGCCGCCGCATCTCCAGTCCTGCCGTTCGAGACCGGTCTGCTCAGTTCAACCAATCTCGCAGCGCCGACCGCGCCCTCCGGCGGAGAACCCGGACACCATTTCGTCCAGCCATGAGTTCATTCCGCAAAGTCTGCGCGCTGGCCGTCGGGGTGCCGTTGGTTTTTATGGGCTGCACCACAACTGATCCGCAGGCCGCCTTCGATGGGGTCAACCAGACTGTCAGCGAACGGACGGGAACGCATTTGCGTTGGATGCGCGACGAGGCGGCGGCAGCCGAGATGGAGCAGGAGGTTGACGGGCTGTTGCGGACGAATCTGACCGCGCACTCCGCCCTCACGATTGCATTGCTTAACAACCGCTCGTTGCAGGCAAAATTTGAGGAGATCGGCGTCTCTCAGGCGGAATTGGCCCAGGCCTCACGCGCCCGTAATCCGGTGATCTCTGCCAGTTGGCGCCCTCCTTTGAACGGGCGCGGGGTCGTGAACTCCGACTATGGCCTCACCCAGAATCTCCTCGACCTGTTGATGCTCCCGGCCCGCAAGAAGATTGCCGCCCGGCAACTGGACCAGATCCGAGACCGCCTCGCGCAGCAGGTCTTGGACTTTAACCAGGAGGTGCAGTCGGCATTCTACACTTTCCAGGCCCGGCAACAGTTCGCAGAGCGCCTCGCCATTATCGTGGAGGTGAACGAAGCGGCGGCCGACATCGCCCGACGGCAATTTGAGGCGGGCAACCTCAACAGTCTCGAACTCAAGAATCAGCAACTCGCCTTCACTCAATCCCGCCTCGACCTGGCAAAGGTCCAGGCCGAAGCCCGGGCCGAGCGGGAGAAGGTGAACCGTCTTCTCGGCTTGTGGGGCCGGCAGACTGCGTGGCAGGTGACTGAGGAACTTCCGGCCCTGCCGAGAGAGGAGCTTTCATTGGATGACGTCGAAGCCGCGGCCGTGACCCGCCGTTTCGACCTTGCGGCTTCCCGGAATGAGGTGGTGGCCGCCGCCTATGCGTATAACCTGAAACAGAATACCCGCTACCTGCCCGGCGTGGATATTGGGGTTAGTTCAGAGCGTGACGTGGATGGCATTTGGGTCTTGGGACCCA
Source organism: Verrucomicrobiales bacterium (assembly GCA_003445095.1). Taxonomy (GTDB): domain Bacteria; phylum Verrucomicrobiota; class Verrucomicrobiia; order Limisphaerales; family UBA9464; genus UBA9464. Next base: position 3,167 of record DLVS01000469.1, on the reverse strand, counting down.
CTCTCGACCTCGAAATACCCCTGTTCGACCAGGGCCAGCCGGAACTAGCGAAGCTCGGCGCGCGCTACCGTCAGGCGCGTCGCCAGTTCGAGGCGCTCGCCGTGAATATCCGCTCCGAGGTGCGGGCGGCACGGGACGCGTTGCTGGCAGCCCGGGATATTGCCACATATTCCAACCAGGTCCTACTGCCGCAGAATCAGCAACTGCTGGGCGAGACTCTGCTTCAGTACAACGCCATGCAGATGGGCAATTACGACCTGCTGCTGGCCAAGCAACGGGAGCAACAGGCCGAACAGGCCGCCATCGAGGCGCTCCGCGATTACTGGATTGCCCGCACCCGGCTCCAAACGGCTCTGGGGGGAGGCTTCACCCCTTCGCTCGCGTCAGGCGCAACGCCTGCGCCTTTGTCGTCGGCCCTCCGCCCATCCGCTTCCCGAACCTCGCACGAGCATCAGCATTAGCCTCCCATGAACTCTTCCAGTTTGAATCGCCGCGGTTTTTTGGCCCGTGCCGGCGCCGTTGCCGGCGGCGCCGCATTCCTCACCGAAGGCAGTCTGCCGTTGGCCCGGCTTCGCGCCGCCGACAGCTACCCGTCGCCGAGCTACGGTGCGACACCCGCGGCCGAGCCGAAGCCGACCAGCGACGGTTCGACCCGGATCTTCGCACCCGAGGGCATCACGCTGCCCTATCGGCCGGTGGTTACGCTGAACAACGCGACACTCCCCTGGAGAATTGTGGATGGCGTGAAGGTGTTCCACCTCATCGCCGAACCCGTCGTCCATGAATTTGCCCCGGGTTTGATTTCAAACTGCTGGGGCTACAGCGGACGGGTTCATGGCCCCACCTTCGAGGCAGTAGAGGGCAACCGAGTGCGCATTTACGTTACCAACCGGCTGCCCGCGCCGACGACCGTCCACTGGCACGGCATCCTTCTCCCCAGCGGCATGGATGGCGTGGGCGGTGTGAGCCAGAAGGCGATCCAGCCGGGCGAGACGTTCAAATACGAGTTCACCCTCAAGCAGCACGGGACCTACATGTACCATTCGCATCACGACGAAATGACCCAGATGCAACTGGGCATGATGGGAATGTTCATCGTCCACCCCAAAAATCCCGCGCAACCCCTCCCCGACCGGGACTACGCGATGATGCTGAGCGAATGGAAGATCGAGGTCGGCGCCCGGCGGCCTGACCCCAACGAAATGACGGACTTCAACGTCTTCACGATGAACGGGCGAAGTTTTCCCGGCACCGCCCCGCTGCTCGCCAAGCTGGGCGAACGCGTCCGAATCCGCGTCGGCAACCTGAGCACGATGAGCCATCACGCCATCCACCTGCACGGCTACAATTTCAAGGTCGTGGCAACGGACGGCGGTGACATTCCCGAAGCCGGTCAGTGGCCGGAGACGACGGTATTCATGCCCACCGGAAGCACGCGCACCGTGGAGTTCGTGGCCGACGCGCCGGGCGATTGGGTCATTCACTGTCACATGCTGCACCACGTGATGACCCAGATGGGCCACAAGTTCGGCAACCTGATCGGCATCAACACCGATGGTTTGACGAAGAAAATCCGGAAGCTGATTCCCGGATACATGGTGATGGGTCAGGACGGCATGGGGGAGATGGGGGAGATGGGGATGAAGGTTCCACCGAACTCGCTCCCCATGGTGGGCGCACCAGGCCAGTACGACTACATCACGATGGGGGGCATGTTCACCCTTCTCAAGGTTCGCGAGGAACTGCCCGCCGACGGTTCCGACCCCGGCTGGTACCAATCTCCGCCCGGCACCCTCGCCAGCCTCGCGCCGGCAGAGGATTTGAAGCGTGACGGCATTGAACTGCCGAAGGACCTGCCCAGCGCGTCAGTCATGCCCCCAAAGGCCAACGACCCGGTGTGCGGTTCGGGCCCCTATCTCGTAAAGGCAGGCGCTTGACCGGCAACGTCAACTCACGACCAGAGCCATAAATACTCAATCACCCCTTCAATGAAAACTTCGCGTCGAATGTTCATTCACCAAACTGCGTCCGCCACGGTCCTCGTGGGTGCCGGTTTGATGCCGACTCGTCGGGTGCTCGCCAGCCACGTCATTCCGGTTTCTGGCTATCCGCTGACGCTACCACCTGAGTTTTTGGGCGGGACGTTGGAGGCCAAGCCAGTCACGAAGGAAATCTGGCCCGGCTTTCCCGCGTCCGTGCTTGCGCTCAATGGCTCGGTACCGGGGCCGACGATCCGGGTCAAGAAAGGCGAGATCTTTAAGGCTCGCTTGCAAAACAGCCTCACCGAGCCGCTCGTGATGCATTGGCACGGCATCCTTGCGCCGTCGAAGATGGATGGGAATCCTCGCGATGCCGTTGCGGCGGGCGGTGCCTACGAGGTCGAGTTCCCGATCAATCAACGCGCCGGTACGTACACCATACAACAAACGGTCATCAAATTTTTTGATGCATTATCCAACCGGGACTCTGTCAGCCTTAAAAATTATAGCACAGCAGATATTACTTTATATGAATATGGCCAGATATGGACGATAGACACACTTATCCTGAAAGCAATTACGCTAAACCAATCAGCTGATTTTAAACGCACCAATACGTTTGAGTTTATTAATACAACAACAGATAAAACCACAGGATGGGTTACGTATAATTTGCAGTCGGTTATACTAAAAGACGATAAAGAGTCAACGGTGCAATGGCTGGAAACAGTAGTTTTAGTCAGAGAAAGAAAACAGTGGAAAGTAAAGCACCTGCATTCAACATTGATTAAACGTAGTTAAAAAGCATACAATGAAAAAAAACCTCTTTATCGCTTTGTTCCTTCTTGCCCAACTGTACCTGACTGCCCAAAAACCCCGTGCAAGAGATATTGGAATTCCATTTGACGGCACACCGGGAAAATTCAACGCCATCACCGATGTAAAAGGAGTGGAAGTGGGTTACAGCACCATCATCTCCGGCAGCGGAAAAAATATAAGAGGTAAAGGCCCGGTGCGTACCGGTGTTACAGCTATTTTACCGAGAGGCAGAAATAATAATCCTGTTTATGCAAACTGGTACACATTAAATGGCAATGGAGAAATGACAGGCACCACCTGGATTACTGAATCCGGTTTTCTGGAAGGACCAGTGATGATTACAAACACCAATAGTGTTGGGGTGGTAAG
>DLVS01000470.1 GCA_003445095.1 Verrucomicrobiales bacterium | reverse complement strand
AGAGAGACCGAGACGCGGAGAGTCAGCGAATTGGGAACAGGGAAAAGCAGGTAGGGGGCGCGGGCGTGCCTGCGAGAGATTGGGACGGAGATTCAGGCAGCGAGTGGGGATGGGCGGAATGGGTGGACTCTCGATCGAAAGGGAACAGGGAGGGACAGCTAGCTTTCAGATCAGCCTGAAAAGAGCAGTTGAACCACAAAGAAAACAAAGAACACAGCGCGGCAGAGCCGGAACCAAATGATCTTGGACTGCGGCGGGAAGCCGGGCGCCACGCCGCTTTGGAACTGCGCTCGGACCATTGGTCGAAGCGTTGGACGTGGCTGCGCGTTGAGAGCAAAGCGGTGTCGCCGCTGCGCTCCCGTCTTCGCGATGCTTCGACGTGGCAAGCTGCCACCGCAGTCCAAAATCTTCGCAGGCCACGATGAAGTTGAGAGATAGCATTACAGAGAACCACCAGATCACCCCTCCCGTGTGAAGCCGTTTTTCCTCGAGTTCCCTGTTTTGTGATCTTTGTGATGCTTGCGGTTAATCAACTCCCGAATTCAGTTAGGATCCGAGGCACTCGGGATCGGAAGATGTCCCTGCCGCCTCTGCTACGAGGGTTGCGTCACTTCCCGGATGCCTGGAGGATCACGCCCGCGGGCCATACCGCGCCCTGATCAATCCAGGCGCGAAGCCGCGACGTCTCCTCCTTCGTCAGCGCCGGGAACTTCCCGCGTTTGCCCAGGGGTGGCATTTCGAGGTCTTCCACCTGGTCCTGGACGAATCGAAGAAGCGCGCTGCCATTGCCGTGGCCGGGGATGATGGCTGGTTCGCCACTTTGGCCGCCCTTCAGTGCCAAATCCCGCGTGGTTATGCCGAAACCGCCCTTGGGTTTCTCGCCGCTGTGACAACCTGCGCAGGAACGCTCGAGCATCGGACGGATGTCGCGATTGAAATCGATGGAGGTTGACGACGCCGGAGCGGCTTGGGCCGCGCGGGCAGGATCGACCGGCCGTGTCCGTTTCGACTCGGTCGAGGCGATGAGTTGTTGGGCCGACGGAAATACGTCCTTCGAGGAGTTCGGCTCGATCGTCAACAGCAGCGCCATGGCGGCCCACGCCGTCCCGCCTGCGGAAATCCATTGGTCTTTGCCATGCGGAAATCCGCTGTCGAAGTGCGGTTGGAACGGCCACGTCCTGCTCCTGATCCACCACGATCCGTCGTCGAATTGAGTTCGGAGCAAAAACTCGACGCCGCGCTGATACTCCGGGGTGGAAGCAGCCAAACCGCCGGCCTCGTGCAACGACACGAGCATGTGCCCGGTGGTCCAGCCATCGCTCTCCAGCGTCGGCAACGGCGCCCAACCTCCATCCGGTCGCTGCAACGACAACAGTTCTTTCGTCTCTCGCCGAAGTTCGGAGGGCGAGGCGCCGGCCCAGCCCAAGCCGTGATAACGAAAGATCCGTTGGTTGAGCTCCGTGGGCTGGCACTGCTCCAACCAGGCGCGCGCCTTTTCGATTCTCTTCTTCAACGGCTGGGTTCCCACGGACGGCGGATAATATTGCAGCGCCTTGATCGTAAGCGCCGTTCCAGCAATGGGCCCTTCTTCCATCGGTGGGCGAAAATCAAAATCCGCCCATGATCCATCGGGCATCTGCGTTTCGGCCAGATACCAGGTCATCGCGTCCGTCAGGTCATCGGGTTGGTAGCGCAGCGCGTGCAGCCCCTGCAGGCCATAACCGATCACCGCTGCGGGGGCAGGTTGCGGCGCGTGCATCTCGTAAGCGCGGTCCCGCGTCTTGGACCACCCGGTCTGCTGGGCCGCGAGTTGACGTCCCAGTGAAGCCTCGTCCAGATGGAATCCGCGCTCCTGCGCCCGGGCGAACGTGACCGCCGGCAAGGTCTGGTGATGACAGGAAACGCAGCCGATTTGCTTAACGAATCCGTTGTCCAGAAAGCCATCGGACGATTTTTGCAACAATTGCAACGCGCGCTGAACACTGCTGCGGATCGCGCTTTCCCGCTCGCGGCTATCGATGGGAACGGGATGATTGGGAACCGACTTTTGTTTCGTGGGAATCTCGGTCGCTCCGCGGGATCGCAAAAAGGCGACCAACGGGGTTTCGCCCCGCCTGAGCGCCCAACTGAGTGCCGTGCTGCCGGCGCTGCTCGGCTCGTTGACGTCCAACCCGCGTTCCAGCAGCGCCCGTGCGAAGCTGGGATCGCCCGTCTCATCGTAGGCCGACCAGACCATGGGCGGAACGCCTTCGCCAAAGGAGGCCCTCTTGTGCAGGTCGATGTTCTGTTCAAGCAAATAAGGAATCAGATGGGTGTGCCTCGCGTAGGAGGCAATGTTGAGCGCGTGCCCGGCGAAATCATCGTCGCAGTTCACCGAGCCGCCGCGCGCCACGAGCATTTTTAAGATCCGCTCTCGTCCCGCGAGCGCGGCACCGGCTACAGGCGAGAACGGACTGTTGGTTTCTCCCGCGACACCAGGAGCAGCACCGCGGTCGAGCAGGAATTCCACCGTGCGTTCGTCACCGGAGAAAGCAGCGAGGCTCAAGGGAGTATCGCGTGGCTCGAAGGGGCTTGAGGGGAGGCGGACGGGATCGACTTCGGCGCCCGCCTCCACCAATCGTTTCACCTGGGCAAACGATTCAGGCCGACCCGCCGCGGCGTGCAGCGGAGTGCCGCCCGCGATGGAACGGGCATTGGGGTTGGCGCCTGCTTTCAGCAACAAACCCACCACGAGCTCGTTTCCCACGCCGTAATGCAGCGGAGTTGCGCCGGCGCTGTTGGTGGCGCGCGCATCGAACCCGACTTCCAACAATTGCGCCACGATTCGATCGTTGCCGGAAAGCGCAGCCCAATGCAACGCAGTGTTGCCGCGCGCGTCACGTCCGTTGATCCGGTCGGGGTCGGGCACTTGCAGGATCGTTTTTATGGTTGGGCCGTCGCCGCTCTTCACTGCAGCGATCAGCTCGGACGGCTGGGCAGCGTGAGTCCCCTGAGTTAACGCGATGACGATCAGGCCGATGAGGGAGGCAATGGTACGGCTGGAGTTCATAAGTTTGGAGTGTTGGCTGGATGCTCGGGAGCGCAGAGGCGACCCGATGTGCGGAAGTGGAGGCTGAGGACGAACGTGACTTTCATGGGGCCGCTGCCTTCAGCAACTTCACGACCTCTCGATGTCCTGCCGACTCCGCGAGCATTAGTGCCGAGAGTTGTTCGCTGTTCATGAGGCGGGCGTTCGCGCCGTGCTTGAGTAGAATTTTCACGATGCTCGTGTGGCCTTCCCACGCCGCGGCCATCAAGGGCGTCCAACCGTGCTTCGAAGCGGCGTCCACCGTCGCGCCGCGCTCCAATAACAGTCGGACGGCGTCGGTACGGCCGCGCATCGCGGCGTGGAGCAAAGGCGTGTTGCCCCCGGAGTCCGGGAGGTTGACGTTCGCATCGCGCTCCAGGAGCAGTCGCATCACCTTCAGGTGTCCGCGCACTGCGGCATTCGCCAGCGGCGTCATGCCGTCCGTGCCGCCGCGTTGATTCACCGCCAGACCTTGATCGATCAACCGCTTGGCAACCCCTGCGGAACCTCCGATGGCGGCAGCGTGGAGCGCGTTGAGGCCGTCAATGTCCACCGCCCGGAAGTCGGCGCCGCGCGCGAGCAGCGCCTCCAAGGTTTTCTCTCGCCCGAAATAAGCGGCGGCCGAAATGGCTGGTTGTGTGAAAATATCGCGCGTGTTCGCGTCGGCGCCTTGTTTCAAGAGCGCGATGGCCTTCTTTTCGTCACCCTTGATGATGGCCTGAATGAGTTCCTCGGACGGCGTCGCGGCGAAGGCGGGAAGCAGCGCAACAGCAGTCAGCAGCGCGACGACAACGGACTTCAAGAAGCGTGTTTTAAGTGAGGCAAAGTATTGCATAAAGCTCGTCGTCGGCTCAGCCCACTTTGATGACGAAATCAAATTTCGCGACCAGCCCATCGGATTCCGTTCGCGGCGACATGATGAGCGAGGGACGCACGCCAGGGTCATGGGCGTTCCACGGATCGCCTTTGAAATAAAGCTGCGTCGTGAGGATGGGCGATTGCTCGAAGCTCGCTTTCACGTGGATGTGTGACGGGCGTTTGTCATTTGCGTCACCGTAGTAAAGCGGCTTGATGGTGCGCAGGGTGTAGCGTCCTTCGTCGTCGGTGTAGAGTTTGCCCCGCAGCGTGAAGCCCTGGTTGTCGTAGGTTCCGGTGTGGTCCGCGTGCCAGATGTCGAGCAAGGCGCCCTTGAGCGCGCGGCCGTGAGTGTCCAGGACGCGGCCCGTGACCGTGCGCGGCGTGCCGGCCATGCCTTTTTCGAGCAACACGGAACGCACGGGCGCGCCCGGTTTGTAGAACGGGCCCTCCCAATTGTTCTCCGTTTCGGGCGATTCCTCCGTGGCTGCCC
>DLVS01000758.1 GCA_003445095.1 Verrucomicrobiales bacterium | reverse complement strand
TCCCACAAAGGAACGGAGCTAGCGGTCGCCGAGATCAATCAAACGGGCGGCGTATTGGGTCGCCCGATCGAATTGATTACCGAGGATAACCAGTCTAAAGCCGGCGAGTCGGCGACGATCGCCAAGAAGCTCATCAGCCGGGACCAAGTCGTCGCCATCTTAGGTGAAGTCGCCTCGGGACGCTCGCTGGAGGCCGCACCGATTTGTCAGGCGGCTGGGATTCCTATGATTTCTCCGTCGTCGACCAATCCGAAGGTCACTGAGGTAGGCGACTACGTTTTCCGAGTCTGCTTCATCGATCCGTTTCAGGGTAAACTACTGGCGGACTTTGCTCGGCGAACCTTGAAGGCGAACAGGGTCGCGATCCTTTCGGACGTGGCGGCGCCTTACAGTGTCGGGTTGGCCGAGTTTTTCCGGAAGGCATTCACGGCGGCAGGAGGTCAGGTCGTGACCGAACAGCGGTATGCCAGCAAGGACAAAGACTTCCGTGCCCAATTGACGACGATAAAGGCCGACGCGCCGGACGCTCTATTTGTGCCGGGTTATTACACTGAAGCCGGACTCATTGTGGCCCAAGCGCGACAACTGGGGCTCACCATCCCGATCTTCGGCGGAGACGGGTGGGAAGCTCCGGAACTCATCCAGATTGCCGGTCCGGCCCTGGAGAACACCTTTTATTCGACCCATTATTCTGCCGAGGCGAATGACCCCAAAGTGCAAGCGTTCGTAAAGGCGTTTCGGCAAAAGTTCAACGGGGAGACGCCCGACGCCATGGCGGCCCTGGGCTATGACTCCGCCATGGTTCTCTTTGATGCCATCAAGCGAGCGGGCACGACCGAGCCGTCGAAACTTCGAGACGCATTGGCGGCGACCAAGGATTATCCGTGCGTCACCGGCAAGACCACGCTCGACTCGCAACGGAATGCTTCCAAGAGCGCGGCGATTCTTACCGTCAAGGACGGCAAATTTAAGTTCGTAGAAATGGTTCAGCCTTAAGGCACGGGCTGGTCGACGAAATACCAGCGGTTCCTGTGGTGGCGTCTTGACCGGTTGGGAATAGCCCCGTCACGCTTCTGTCACCCGCCCAAGCATTCTTGGGAGCGAATGACGGAATTCCTGCAACAGATCGTGAACGGCGTGTCGCTCGGGGCGATTTACGCGCTGATCGCCCTCGGTTACACCATGGTGTACGGGGTTCTTCGATTCATCAACTTCGCCCATAGCGACGTATTCATGATCGGTGCGTACGTCGGATTTTACGTGGCGCCGCGCGTCGGCGCAGGATCAGTTCTCGGAGGCTTGGTGGTTTTGCTGGCGGCAATGGGGGTGTGTGCCCTGTTGGGGATGACCATCGAGAAGCTCGCCTACAAGCCACTGCGAAAGCGGTCCACCCTCACCGTTTTGATCACCGCCATCGGAGTTTCCCTTTTGTTGCAGAACGCGGGGCAGAAGATTTTTGGCGCCAATCCGAAACCGTTTCCCCGGCTCTTTCCGGAGCACCAGTTCCTGTTCGAAGGACTCACGGTTTCAAGCAACCAACTGATTGTTTGGGTGGTCACCATTGTTCTGCTGGGGACGCTGCACTACATCGTCCATCGGACGAGGATTGGCACGGCCATGCGGGCAGTTTCGTTCAATGCGACCGCTGCCTCACTGATGGGAATCAACAACGATTGGATCATTTCCTTCACGTTCGCCTTGGGGTCGGCCCTGGCGGGCGCAGGTGGAATCCTTTATGCGATGAACTATCCCAGCATCGATCCATTGATGGGGACCCTCCCAGGACTGAAGGCATTTGTCGCCGCCGTGCTCGGAGGAATTGGCAACCTGCCGGGCGCTGCGCTCGGAGGAATGTTGATCGGCTTGATCGAAACGTGGGTGTCGAGCACCCGCGCTTCAACCCTACGAGACGCCGTCGCGTTTGCGATTCTGATTGTGATCTTGTTGTTCCGGCCATCCGGCATCCTTGGGAAACACCAGGTCGAGAAGGTCTGAAGAATACCGGCCTCTCCCGTCACGCAACCTTCACCTCTGGATCCCTCTTCCCGAGTTAGGTTCGAATAGTGAGGGGCTGCCAGATCCCAATCGCAGATTTGACCTCATTGTATCGCACCGCGCATTTTAGTCGTGCATGCCTGACCATGGGAACTGCCAGTGAATTGGAGGCGACGAGAGTCTGCCCCGCCGCCCGCAATGCCTTCAACGGCATAGTGCGGTTCGATGGAGTGGAATTCCCGGTCTTTGATCCGGGAAATCCGCTGGAACCGCCAAGCCGGCGCGTCGTAAATGTGCCTCTCGAACGCCTCGGTCGGCTTGCTCGGTTTCGGAAGAGTGCGCCAGTACTTGACCGGCGGAAATAACGCAGGACTGATCGAGCATGGCTCAAGGGTTAAGAAACCCCTACGCGGGCGGGGAACCGAAGATGCGCTCTTTGCCTCCCACGGGGCGCGCTACTTGGGGGGCGGCTTGGCTGCGGGGTCCTGACGCATTTCGACTGTTGATTTGGCGGTCCGTGCTAGCGCTGGTACTCGCTACCGATAGCATGACCCAAGCGGCTGACACCGTTCCCGGCGATCCTGGCTATCTCGTTCGCTCCTGGGAGACCGCGGATGGTTTGCCCGAAAACTCCGCCTCAGCGATCACCCAAACACCGGACGGGTATCTGTGGTTGGGCACTTTCAACGGGCTGGTGCGCTTCAACGGAGTCGAGTTCAAGGTCTTCAATCCCGCCAATACTCCAGAACTGCCCAGCGCGGGAATTGTGAACCTGCACACGGACAGGTCGGGGCGACTGCTCGTGAGCACTTACCGCGGGTTGACCATAAAGGAAGGAGCTGAGTGGCGGCGACTGACCCAGACCGATGGGGCCGAGGGCGACTGCGTCCGCTCATTTGCCGACCGTTCCCAGGGAGACGTTCTCATCACCACTTTCAACGGAAAGATTTTCGAACTGTCCGGTCGAAAGCTTTCGGAACTGCCCTCGCCGCCCGGTCTGCCTGGGCAAGGATACATTGGTGGGGCGGATGAGGACGGGCATTGGTGGGTTGTGCAGAGTCAGTTCATCGGCCGATGGGAGAATGATCGCTGGGTTCGGATGATTTCGACGGACCCGCCACTCGAACCTTATGCTTGCGCCCCCGCCCACGACGGTGGGCTGTGGCTGCTCCTGGGCAACCGCGCGGTCAAGCTTCGGAACGGCCGAGAGGTGGCACACATAAACCTACACGGTTTGGTGGACTTAGTTTGGAGTCTGCGGGAGGACAACCAGGAAAACCTCTGGATCGCCTCAGCCGGTCGAGGCTTTCTCCGCGTAACCTCGAACGGGGAGATAACGACGTGGAACCGTGCCAGCGGGTGGTCAGACAGCGGAAGATGCGTCTTCGAGGATCGCGAGCGAAACCTGTGGCTGGGTACCAGCGGCAATGGCCTTCTCTGCCTGACGCAGCGGCGCTTCAGGTGTTTGAATCTGGTGGACGGTCCAAGAGGAATAAGTGTGAGTTCTGTCTCCACTGATGGCGCCGGAGGACTGTGGGCCGCCACCTTAGGCCGGTGGCTCTTTCATGTGACTGAGGCAGGAGTGACGAATTCGCAAAAGCCCGGGGTGAACAATTATTCTCCCTATGTGCAGAGCGTGCTTTCCGACCGGGCCGGCCGACTCTGGTTTGGGGCACTGAGCGAGCCGCTCCGACTCATGGACCAAAACGGTACGCGTCAGATCGCCGCGGCCGAAGCCGGCAGCGCCAATGCGACCGCACTATTTGAGGACTCGCGTGGACAAATCTGGATTGGCTCCGACCAAGGAATTGCGACGTGCGACGGAGTCACTTTTAAGGCGTTTAGATTGGGAGATGGGTTACTCAGAATGCCCTTTGCCAGCATCGCGGAGGACGCCTCGGGCGCCCTCTGGGTAGCGAGCTCGGAAGCCGTGTTCCGCAGAGACGGGGACGGATCATTTCTTCAGATCAAGAACAAGTTTGGGCAGTCGATTACTGGCACGGCCGTCCTGAAGGCTGACCGGGACGGGTCGATGTGGCTGGCCTCCGCCGATCGCAGTTGGTGGCGCTGGAGGAATGGCCAACTGACTCAACTCGAAATGGCCCAAGACTCTCCAATCAATGGTGTTCGTAGCATTGTTGAAGATAACGACGGCCACTTCTGGCTGGCCGCCGCGCATAGCGTCGTCCGGGTTCGGGTCGCCGATCTTCACGCGATGGCAGACGGCAAACTGGCGCAGCTCCAGTATCAACTCTTCGACACCAGCGACGGCTTACCTAAGGCGGAATTCCCCAACGGGCGGCAGCCCGCATCCGTCCGCGACGCGCGCGGCCGGTTATGGTTCGCGACCAGTCGGGGGGTCGCGATGATCGATCCCGGCGCCTTGCGGTTCAACGATGTGCCGCCGCCGGTTCAACTGGAGGAGATTGTTTTTTATCGACCGGGGTCCGCACCGACAAATGCAGGTAGTGGCCCGGGGAGCGATCGAGAAGTAAAGGTGCGCGTGACCGCTCCTTTCGCCGCACCGATATCGTTGCCGGCGGGGAGTCGGCGAATTGAGATTCGTTACGCGGGCTTGAGCTTTACTGCGCCAGAGAAGGTGCGATATCAAGTGAAGCTTGAGGGACTAGATTCAGCGTGGCGCGAGGCGGAGGGAAAGCACGCGGAGCAATTTCTAGATCTAGCCCCGCGCGATTACTTGTTTCGCGTCCGCGCGGCCAACAACGATGGGGTCTGGAACGAAACCGGCGCGAGCCTGGCTTTCACGGTGCTGCCTTATTACTGGCAAACCGCCTGGTTCCGAGCCGGGACTGGCTCGCTGCTCGTCGTGCTCGGGGGCGTCTTTGCGTGGTCGTGGTCGCGCAAGAAAGTTCGTCTGTCTGAGGAGCGCGAGCGAGTCGCGGAAGAACGCCATCGCTCCGAAATGGAAACCCGTCAGTTACGCGAGGAACTGGCTCATTCGAGTCGCGTCTCCACTCTGGGCCAATTGTCTTCGGCCCTCGCTCACGAATTGAGTCAGCCGCTCGCCGCGATTCTGCGCAACGCCGAAGCCGCCGAGCTGGTCATGAAACAGCAGCCCCCGGATCTCGATGAGATCAACGCCATCCTGACCGACATCCGAAATGACGATCAACGGGCGGCCGGTGTGATCGAGCGCATGCGGGCCTTGCTCAAGAAACGAAAACTCGAGCTGATGGATCTGTCGATTCGTGACTTGATCGACGACGTCGCCACGTTGACGCGGTCGGAGGCTTGCGAACGCAAGGTCCAAGTGGACATCGACGCCGCGCCCAACCTCCCGTTGGTGCGGGGAGATCGCATTCAACTTCAGCAAGTACTGTTGAACCTGTTTCTCAACGGCATGGATGCGATGAATGAGCGGCCGGACGACGCCCGCCGGCTCTCGGTGCGCGTTTTTCAATCAGACCCGCAGACGATTCAAATCGCGGTGGTCGACACCGGATCGGGCCTTTCCAGAGCAAACCTAGCGCGTCTGTTCGAGCCGTTCTTCTCCACGAAGCCGAGTGGGTTGGGGCTGGGCTTGCCCATCTCCCGGACCATTGTGGAGTCCCACGGCGGCCGGCTTTGGGCTGAGAATAATCCAGGAAGCGGAGCCGCGTTCATGTTCACACTATTGATCGCAAACGGAGGGCGCCCACAGTGAAACCGAACGGCGTTCTCATCCGAGTGGTGGACGACGACAATTCGTTTCGAACGGCCATCGCGCGATTTCTCCGGGCGTCCGGGTTCGAAGTGAAGGCCTACGCTGCGGCCGCGGAGTTCCTGGCCGACCCCTCAGTGGAGACTCCCGGGTGCGTGCTCCTCGATTTAGAGATGCCACAGTTGAGCGGGTTGGATCTGCAGGACGCGCTGACGAAGGCGGACATTCGGCTCCCGGTCGTGTTCGTGTCGGGGCAGGGCGACATTCCGAAAACCGTTCTCGCGATGCGTCGTGGAGCTGAGGATTTTCTCACTAAAAGCTGCTCCAGAGAAGTCTTGTTGGAAGCGATCCACCGCGCCGTCGCCCGCGACGCGACCGAGCGACAAACCCGCGCTCGACTGCACGAGTTACAAGCCAAGTTGGAAGAACTCACCGAACGTGAGCGCGAAGTTCTGCGGCATGTGGTGCAAGGAAGACTCAACAAGCAAATCGCCGCCGACTTGGGCATTCACGAACGCACGGTGAAACTGCATCGCACTCACCTCACGACGAAGCTGGAGGTGCGTTCGGTTGCCGAACTGACTCGGCTGGTCCAGGAGGCGGGGTTCCGGTGATCAGTGAGCAGTAATCTGTGACTGGTGACTGGTCGATTGAAATCGGTAGACTCAGTAGCCCGCAAATGCAGCAGGTTTTAACGCGATGAACCCATGCTACACGAGGAGTTTCCATGAGCTGCGGGTGTATCAGACCGCACGCGAGGTGTCGCAGACGGTGTTCCGAGTTTCTCACGCGTTTCCGAAGGAAGAAAGGGACTCGCTTACAAATCAGTTTCGCCGGTCTGTGCGATCCATCGGAGCTGAGATCGCAGACGCGTCGGGTGACTGAAAACGGATCGCCACTTACTGCTCACCGCTCTCCGATTACCGCTCTCCGATTACCGCATACCACCGTCGCGTCCTGGCGAAAATCGGGTCAGTTTCCGGGCCACCTGGCTAGTCTGACCTTGGGCTTTGTCGCCGCGCACCACCAGGTCGAGACTGACCACCAGAGCCTTGAGCGTCTGGCTTTGCGCGGCGAGCTGTTCGCCGACGGCGCTGTTCTGTTCTGCCGCCGCCGCGTTGGACTGGGTCACGTGGTCCACCTCGTTCACCGCCTTGCTGACCTGCTCGATCCCCTGCGCCACTTCCTTGGCCGACGCGGCAATTTCGGCAACCAGTTCGCTGATCTTACCGCTCGAGGTCGTGCCCTGACTGACGAGCTCGTTTACATATTTGGCCAACGTTACGCCGTTGTCCGCGCCCTTGACCGAGCTTTCGATCAGCGACGCGGTGTTACGCGCCGCCTCACTGGCCCGCCGGGCCAGGTTACGCACTTCTTCGGCGACCACCGCGAAGCCCGTGCCCGCATCTCCGGCACGGGCGGCTTCGACCGCCGCATTAAGCGCCAGCAAGTTGGTCTGGAAGGCAATTTCATCGATGGTCTTCACGATCTTGGCGGTTCGATCGGCGTTCGCCTTGATCTCTTCGATTGCCGCGGCGAGTTCACTCATCGCCTTCGACCCGCGTTCACCCGCCTGCTGCCCTTCACTAGCCAACGCCGCCGCGGAACTGGAACTGGCCGCAGTCTGCTTTACCATCGAACTCATTTCTTCCAGGCTGGCACTCGTCTCTTCGAGAGCCGCTGCGGTCTTGGCCGTGCCGTCCGCCAGGGAATGCGCTCCGCCCGCTACCTGATTGGATGCGCTCGCAGTCTCGTTCGAACACGTGGTCAGATCGATCACGGCACGTTGCAAAGAACCGGTAATGCCACGGGTAATGAGGTAGAAGCCGACGACGACGCCGGCGAGGATCAGCAAACCAACGATCGTGGCGCGCATCGCCGCGGCGTGGGCCTCAGCATAATCGATCGACTTGGAGAGCACGAAGGCGCCTTTGAGGTCCCCAACCTTTAGATTCTCCATCGGCTGACCGACCAGATCTAAGCCGTTCTTGGTCGGACTATTCGCCGGATTGCCATGGCAGGTGAGGCAGCTCTCAGTGAGTTTAACGGGGCGCGCATAACTAATGAGTCCGTTTTCGGTGGAGAAATATTCCTCCTGGTTGCCGTCAAACGCGGCGAAGACCGACTTAAACTCGGGCGCGAATTCGTTGTCAGGATTGCGGGCCTTGATGTTCGGCGCGCTGGGCGTCTGGAATTTGAGTCCCGCCGCCTCCGCCACCGAAGTGATCGACTGCCATGCCGCGACCACCGGAATGGTTTGGTAGAGATCCGACTGATAGAGCGACGTGGTTTTCATTTGGGTCAACATCTTCGGGACATCGAAGGCCCCGGCCGAGTGCAGCTGATCGAAGTTTTCCCGCACGGTCTCCGCTTGTTTCATCATCGACTCCATCACCTCACGGGTCTGCTTGATCTGTCTTTCCCGTAGAATCAAGACGGTCACCGTGATACCGCCGAAGGTGGAGATCATCACCGCGATGGCGGCCGAGGACATGATCTTGGTGCTAAGTTTCATGGAGAATTCCAGAATCGTTACCGAACCCTAGTCCGGCAGGCTCGGGCCGTGCATTGATTTTCCGAGATCGCATCCTCCGTACCGATCACCGACCTTCCCCAAAGGGCAGTATCCTTGGCTTCGCGCGTTCAGGCACGCTGCTCTCATGCCGCTGCCGGGCGCGCCTAAAGACAGGGTCTATGTCGCTGTTGTGGACGACGACGAAAGTCTCTGTCGTTCGTTCAGCCGGCTGCTGCGCGCGGCCGGGTTTCACCCAGTTACCTATCCTGCGGCCGAAGCGTTCCTCCAGGACAGCAAGCGTCCGCGTTTCGACTGCCTGGTGCTGGACATCCAATTACCGGGTATGTCCGGCCTGGAATTGAGTCAACGCCTGGCGGCCGTCGCCGATGCGACGCCCGTAATCTTTATCACCGCACATGATGAACCCGAGGTCCGATCTCAGGCGCTGGCGGGCAGGTGCGCCGGATTCTTTTGTAAGAACGATCCGGGAGAGCGGGTGCTGGAGACCATCCGAGCTACCGTCCGCCGTTTTGCTCCGGACATTCGACAGCCCGCTGATTGCCAGCAGCGGGCTGGAAAGGCGCATTCGACCTCAGCCGGTTGACACGAGAACTTTCATGACAAGCCCAGCGACACACTTTGAGATCTACGGCGAACAACCTGCCGCGCTCGCCGACTTTTACCGCGAAGCGCTCGGCTGGAAGGTCGAACAAATGCCGGGAATCAACTACTGGCGGATTCAGACCGGCGCCCCGGATGGACCCGCGCTGCATGGTGGGCTGACCCACAAGGCGATTCCCGGCCTGAACGGCTGGATGCTCTTCGTGAATGTCGCGTCCCTCGATGACACGGTGGCGAAGATTGTCGAGCTGGGTGGTGGGGTGGTTCGACCGAAAACGGCGGTGCCGCGGACGGCGTGGGTGACGATCTGTCAGGACCCCGCGAAGAACATTTTTGGAATTTGGCAGGCGGACGCGAAGGCGTTTCCGATGCCGGAGCCGGACTGAATTCCGGCAGGTCATAAACGACCGATCACAAACACAAACAACGAAGCAAGAAAGAAAAAGCATGTACTACACAGACAACTCCATCCTGCCCGAATACATGGCCCCGCTCATCATTACGGCGGCGCCTTACGGCCCGGCGTGGCTGCCGGGCGACGCGAGCGACATCGCGCTCAGTTGGGACGAGCAAGTCCAGGCGGCGGTGGACTGCTACAACGCCGGCGCGCGAATGCTGCATTTCCACGTTCGCAACCCGGCCACCGGCATGGGTTCGTCGAACTTTGACGACTACAATTACCTGCTGAAGCGGGTGAAGGAAGCGGTGCCGGACATGATCATCCAGGTTGGCGGCTCGATCTCCTTCGCCCCGCACACCGCCGATGCTAAGGCGAAGTGGCTGGACTACGACACACGGCACATGCTCACAGAACTGGACCCTAAGCCGGAATATGTGACGGTGACGACCGGCACCACGCTCTGGGACATCGCCTCGATGTTTTCCAAGGAAGACATCAAGGGCACCCACATGGATGATGAAAAGGTGCTCGCCGCGTGGTCAGGCATGGTCGTGGACTCTACGCCCGCCTTCTACGTCGAGCACCTCAAACGGCTTCGCAAGAATGGCATTCAGCCTTACTTCGTTCCCGCGCATGTCCACCAGTGGGAAATCATCGAGCGGCTGATTCGCGCGGGCGTTTACATGGGGCCCTTGAATCTGGCGCTGTGCGCCTACGGCGGCGGGACGCTGGGCAGAAATCCGTTTGATCTCATGCATTTCCTGGAGCGGCTACCGCAGGGTTCGGTGAATACCTTCTGGTCCAGCATGCGCGGACTCATCTCCTATTCGGCGATGGCCATCGTGCTCGGCCAGCACGTGCGCGTGGGCAACGAAGACAACCTGTGGGGAGCCGACCGCAAGCGCAAAACTACCGTCGAGCAAATCCAAGGGGCCGTCCGTCTGTGCGAGCAATTTGGCCGCAAGGTCGCGACCGCCAAGGAAGCACGGGAGATCATGAAGGTCGGCACCTGGTATAACAGCATCGATGAGACGCTGCAGAACAACGGCATGCCGCCCAATCCCACCGATGGCTCCGGCTTCCGCGTCTTCCCGACCGACGGAAAAATCAAGCCGGCCGTTCTCGGCGGCGACTCGCACCCGATCGCCGCGTGCATGATCGCGCCGGAGCCGGTCCGCGCCGCGCAGGCCGCCTTGCTGGCGGCGAAGAAGTAACCGACACCCCAACATCCCGGAGGTCCCGCCCGCCATCGGGCGGGACTTCTGCAGACAAATTCACCATGCCTACCGAACCAACAACTAGCGGACCTTGGGACGATGCCGTAAATCAACTGCGCGAGTGGGACCCGAAATGGGCCGACGCGTGTGTGAAGATGAGCACCAACCCGTGGACCAGCGGCGTGTTGCCGCGCAAGCTCGTCGAGTTGATCGGCGTGGCAATCAACGCCGCCTGCACGAACCTCAATCCCAACGGGACGCGCCGTCACATCCGCGCTGCGCTCGACGCCGGCGCCACTCGCGACGAAATCTTGTTCGTTCTGAAGTGTGCTTCGGTGATGTCCATTCACTCGTGCAGCCTCGGCGCGCCGATATTGCTCGAAGAAGCCAAGGTTGCGGGCAAGCAGCCGGCTCCCAAACCCGCCGCCGCCACGCCCGCTTGCGACAAGATGAAGGCCATCGGGCAGTGGAACACCGCGTGGGATCCATTCTATCAACTCGACCCGCTCTGGACCGATCAATTCATGGCGACCGGCGCGGGCATTTACGGCAGCGGCGTCCTGTCTGCGAAGGACACTGAACTCTTGAGCATCGCGTTCGATGCGTCCTACACGCACATGTACGCGCCCGGCACGCGCCGCCACATTCACAACGCGCTCGCCGCCGGCGCGACGATGGAAGAGATCATGGAAGTGTTAAAACTCTGCGTCGCGCAAGGCGTGCAAGCCTGCAATCTCGGCGTGCCGATCCTCGCTGAGGAACTCGACAGGAAATAAACCATGGCCGACTTTGTTGAAGTGGCAAAACTGGAAGAAGTCCCGCCGGGCCGGAGCACCAGCGTTACGGCTGCCGGCAAGGACATCGCGCTGTTCCACGTGGATGACACCGTGTATGCGACCGATGACAAATGCCTACACGCCGCGGGTTCGCTCGGCTTCGGCAGACTTGAAGGCAAGATTGTGACCTGCCGCCTTCATGCCTGGAGATACGATGTCACTACCAGCAACATGCCGATCGCGCCGGGTAGGCGCCTCGGCTGTTATCCCGGCCAAATCGTGGATGGCCAGGTGTAGGTTTCGGTCTGAAGATCGTTCCCACACCAACACTCAGCCTTCACCATTCCATGACAACTGACGCTCAACCCGAAAGCACATCGCAGAAGTGGCGGCGAGTGCTCATCCGCGAATTTTTCGAGTACCTCTACAATTTCGCGTTCCTGGCGTTTTTCTTGGTCGCCTTTGCCTGGTATCGGCGTTTGATCCTGGCCGCATACCACATTCAATACATCGGGTACTGGGCTCCGTTGGTTGAAGCGGCCATCCTTGCCAAGGTCGTTATGATCGGCGACGTCTTACGCATGGGTCGTCGCTTTCGCAACCGCCCGCTGGTTGTGCCCACGATCTATCGCACCTTCGTCTTTACCTTGCTGGTGGTCCTGTTCTCCTTCGGAGAGCACATCGTGGGCGCACTGATCCACGGCAGGCCGGCGGCGGACGGGATTGCGGAGATCGCCAACAAAGGAAAAGATGAAGTGCTGGCGTGGTGCGTCCTGATCTTCGTCGCGTTCCTGCCCTTTTTCACTGTGAAGGAAATTGAATGTGCGTTCGGGGCAGAAAAGGTGCGCGGGCTATTCTTCCGAGGACGGGTGGATGAAACGCACAGTCCGGGAGAGGGGAAAAGCAACACCGCGGCAAAGCTGTCATCAAAGCTATGAAGAACCGGAACGATTCTGAAACCAAAACCCCGCAGGCCAGCCGCCGCCGTCTCTTCCGTTGGCTCGCCGCGCTGGTCCTGCTCTACCTGCTGGCGGCTTACGTCGTCATGCCGTTGATCTGGAAACGGGATGTGCGCCGCCACGCTAAACTCTTCGACGCACCGCGCATCACCCACACGCCCGCTGGCATTCCCGGCGATCCTATTAACCTAGCCTTGCTCGGAACGAAGGAGGAGGTCATCCGCGCCATGACGGCGGCGAAATGGGATCCGGCGGACCCGCTCACCTTCGAAAGCAGCGTGCGGATTGCGGTCGATTCCGTCTTCCGCCGGCCCGACACCAATGCGCCGGTCAGCACCTTGGAGTTGTTTGGACGCAAGCAGGACCTCGCCTTCGAGCAACCCGTGGGCAACAGCCCGCGTCAGCGTCACCATGTACGGTTCTGGCGCTGGGACCAGCTTCACGACGGACGCGAAGTGTGGTTTGGCGCCGTGACGTTCGACGAGCGCGTCGGACTGAGTCACACGACCGGACAAGTGACGCATCATATCGGGCCGGACCTGGATGCGGAGCGAGACCGCCTCATCGCGGGATTGCAGCAAGCGGGTGTGACGGAGAAAATATTCTGGTTGGACGGCTTTCAGCAATTGGAAGGGAAGAACGGAGGCGGCGACCCATGGCATACGGACGGACGGCTGGAGGTCGCGGTGCTGAAAGCAGGATCACCCGTCCCGCAGGCGGTGCCCTCCTCGACGCCAACCAAGAGTCCATGAGCTCGCTCACCATCGGACTAATCAGCGCCATCACCATCTTTGGCGGCGCACTTCTCGGCATGGGCCTGCAACGCTTGCTGCCTGGCCACCACTTGAGCAAGGAGATGCAGGATCTCGTCAAACTGAGCGCCGGCACCATCGCCACCTTGACGGCGTTGGTGCTGGGACTGCTGGTCAGTTCCGCCAAGAGTTCCTTCGACGGGATCAACAACGGGATCGTCCAGGGCAGTGCGAAGTTCATTGTCATGGACCGAGCTTTGGCTCACTACGGCCCGGAGACGGCAGCGGTCCGCGAACAATTGAAGCGCACGGTGGCGGGTGGAATCGAAATGGTCTGGCCGACGGAGAAAACCGGTCTTCCGCCGTTGACCGCCTTCGAGCGCGCCAATGGCATTGAACTCGTTCAGGACAAACTTCGTGAAGTGATCCCGCAGACCGATTCCCAGAGACAGGCCCTTGCCCAAGCGCAACAGATCTCCGGCGATCTTGGGCAGCTCCGGTGGCTGTTGGTGGAACAGGCTCACAATCAATTGCCGCTCCCGCTTCTCTTGATCCTCGTTTTTTGGCTGGTGTTACTCTTCGTGAGCTTTGGTTTGTTCGCGCCGAGAAATATCACAGCCCTGACGGTCTTGCTGGTGGGTTCGTGCGCGATTTCGGCAGCGATTTTTCTCGTTTTGGAGCTGAACCATCCCTTGGACGGTCTCATCAAGATTTCCAGCGCACCGCTGCACAACGCCCTGCAGCACCTCGGCCAATAATCCCCATGACTAACCTTTCGAACAGGTCGGCGGTCGGAGATTGGGTTTTGAACGCCAACCTCGGCGACCTGAGCGTCCTCTCGATTCAGGCGTTAGCGTGGACGAGGTTTTCGGCGCGACGCCAAAAACAGCCCACCGGAGGCGGGCGCTCCCCAGATGAGGTTCCTCACTGACATTCCAAACGAACTTTCAAGCCATGAAACAAACAACCAAGACAGTCATCCATCCAGTCGCCAAGCAATCGGCTCCTAAGCTTAAGAAGGGCAAGTATAGCGATGGCCACCCTCTGGACGACCTCCATTATCTGGAGTGCAAACTCATCCTCAACGGCGATCGCTTTACGTCGGTGAATAGCTTCTACGAATTTGCGAAGCTCGTGAAGCAGGCAGCCGCAGTTGCCGACGTGGACTTTTCGCGGAAGGGCTTCAAGGACCTCCGTCCTGCCATTCGCGAAGTCCTCTTCTTGGATACCGCTGATTTTCGTCTCTACAACAACGCCTTCATCCTGCGTCGTCGGCAAGACTACGTGGATGGCTTTGCTGTCGGTGATCCCGAGATTGTCTTTAAGTTCCGCCACCCGGACTTGCAAAAGGCCGCTGAGATGGACGTGCGGCCCAAGATCGCCGGCGACTACCAGATCAAGTTCAAGGCGGAGGCGCTGCCACTCAAAGATAAGATCGGAGGCTACCGCATTCTTTTCTCTCACAACGCACAGTTCCCGTTGAGCGCGATTCACGACGACGATCCGATGGCCATGAGCACTCTCGTGCGCATGTTGCCTGCCTTGGAGACGTTGAAGCTCAACCCCGAGGACAAAATCGAGTTGGTAAACCAGACCGCGGTGGAAGAAGTGCTTTTGGACATTGGCATGTTAGATTTCGGGAAGGGGGTGCAGGCGAAATCCAACGTCGCCGTGTGGCGGACGCGTGGGAATCAAAAGCAGCTTGTCGGGGAATTTGCGTTTCAGGCCAAAATGGAGCGCCGCAGCGAACTTCACGCGGTGGCAAAATTGCGCTGCGAACAGTTCTTTATCGCCATCCAACACGTCGCGGAGCAATGGCTCGCCTTGGGCACCACCAAGACCGGCGCGGTGTACCGCCTCAAGGGCAACCCACCCACGGCGCACGAGTAAGCTTCCTGCACCGCCGGCCCATGGACTCGCTGCCTGACACGACGACCTACACCACACGGATCGAGGAGGTGTTGTGGGGGTGCGCGTTGGTCGCGCTCACGCTGGTCATCCACGCGTTCGGAATGATTATGGCCATGCGCTTCAGCCGCGGTTTCAAGGAACGCTTCGAGCGCACACCATCGTTCTCCAAAGGCATGCTGAATCTCGTGCTGACCACGTGGATTATCACCTGCGTCCATATCGCGGAAGTCATGGTGTGGGCCGGGTTTTTTTAGTGGAAACAATGTTTTCCGAACTACAGCACGGCCAATTATTTCACGTTCCTCGAATACACGACGGTCGGCAGCCAATTGAATCTGCCGCTGCAATGGCGGTTGCTCGAAGGCATGGTCGCTACCGCCGGATTACTCGGCTTCGCCTGGTCCACGGGAGTGCTATTAACCGTGGCGCAGGAATTTCAAGACCAGCAACTCCAGGCTCCAAAGCAACGGCGGGCCCAACGGCAGCATGAGTCCGTCGTCTCCGGATCGCACGGGAACCTGCCCTCGTCTTAGGAGACCTTGAACGATCCTCGAATGAAGCTGACGGAACGGTTTCTCAAAGATGACCTCGTTGGCGTGCACTTTGCCGTCAACGTGTTCCTCGCTACGACCGTTCTCTGGCTGGTACTCCGGCGTGCCGCAAACCTCAACCCGATCTGGGCCATTAGTTCGATGATCGCCGCCAGCGATCCCAAGCTGAGACAGGCCGTGAGTACGTTCAATGGGCGCATCATTAACGCCTCCGTTGGCTGCGCCACCGGCCTATTTTTCCTGATCTTGGCCGGGAGCCACGAGATCATGCTGCCGTTCGCTCTCGCGGTGACGGTGTTGCTCTCCACGTATTTTGTGCGCGTCCAGGTCATGTGGCGGCAGGCGCCCATCACTGCGGCCATCGTCGTCGCGGCTGGCTGGACACACCACTCGGAACTTAGTGCCGTAGAGATTGGGATCCGCCGAGTCGGAGAAGTAATGCTCGGATGCCTCGTTGGCGTCGGGGTTTCCTGGCTCATGTCCAAGCTTTGGCCGATTTCAGAAGCGAAAACCACCACCAAGCCATGATCCGTCTCCCGATGCCCAATCTCCCCCGTCTAATGCCGCTGGGGTCTTCGAAGTGCCGTCGGCCGGCGAATGCGCTGCGTCCGCCGAACTTGATTGGATGCGCTCGCGGTCTCGTTCGAACACAGGGTCGGATCGATCACGGCACGTTCCAAGGAATCGGTAATGCCACGGTTAATTGAGAGGAAGCCGACCCCGTCGCCGGCGAGCATCAGCACACTAATGATCTCGGGCCCCCGTTGCCGCGGCGTGACCGATCATGGATTGGCTTCCCCAAAGGGCAGTATCCCTGCCTCCGCCCGTTGAGGCAACCTGCCCTCATGCCGCCGGGAGCGCTGAACAACATCACGTACGTCGCCGTCGTGGACGACGACGAAAGTCTCTGTCGCTCGTTCAGCCGGCTGTTGCGCGCGGCCGCAACGTTCCTCCAGGAGATCAAGCGTCCGCGTTTCGAATTCCTGGTATTGGATATCCAGTTGCCGGGAATGTCCGGTCTGGAATTGAGTCAACGGCTGGCGGCTGTGGCCGACGGCACCCCGGTGCTTTTCATCACCGCTCACGACGAACCGGAGGTCCGATCGCAGGCGATGGCAGCCGGATGCGCCGGCTACTTCTACAAGAACGAGTCGGGAGAACAAACTCCGGAGGCGATCCGACGGGCCGTTCAGCCGTCAGTGATCAGTCATCGGTAATCCGTGATCAGTGGCCGCGAATTCGTAACCAAAAACCCAACCACACGAAGCAAGAAACACCAATTACGTATGAACAAACACACACTCCTCCACCAGGCTGCGGCTTACGCCGCCGGCTTGGTGATCCTCACCAGCGACGTCGCGCAAAACAACTGCGTCGCGCAAAACAAGCCCAGCATCGCCGAAACCAAAGCCATCGCCGAAGAAGGCTTCATCTACGGCCTGCCGCTCGTGATGAATTACGCCGTGATGAACGAGTTCTGCGTGGACAAGAACTCCGGCCAGTACAAAGGGCCGTTCAATTACCTCGCGAACGAGGCGCGCGTCTTCACCTACAAGGACACCGCCGTTGTCACGCCCAACAGCGACACGCCTTACTCGATGCTCTGGCTGGACCTGCGCGCCGAGCCGATCGTGATCTCCGTGCCCGCGGTGGAAAAGGAACGCTATTACTCGGTGCAGTTGATTGACGGGAATACATACAATTACGGCTATATCGGCAGCCGCGCCACGGGTAACCACCCCGGCGATTACCTGGTCGCGGGGCCGGATTGGAAGGGCGAGACACCCGCCGGCATCAAAAAAGTCTTCCGCTCGACCACACCGTTCGGGCTCACCATTTTTCGAACGCAGCTCTTCAACCCGGAAGACATGCCGAACGTCGTGAAGGTACAGGCGGGTTACCAAGCGCGGCCGCTCTCCGCGTTCCTGAAACGACCCGCGCCGCCGGCCGCGCCGAAGATTAATTTCGTCCCCGCGACCAGCAAGGGCATCAAGGAGAACTTCTACGAATACCTCGATGCTGCCCTGGAATTCGTGCCCGGGACGCCGGACACCAAGGAACTCCGCGCCCGGCTAGCGAGCATCGGCATCGGGCCAGGAAAAAAGTTTTCGTTCAAAGACCTCTCGCTCGAGCACAAGGCGGCCATCTTGCTCGCCATGAAAGAGGGCGACGATAAGGTGGACAAATTCCTGGCGACCGGGATGAAGAACATTAACGGCTGGAAAGTCGGCGCCGTGTTCGGCGACGCGGCCTTCTTCAACGGCGACTGGCTCAAACGCGCCGCCGCTGCCAAGGGCGGCATCTACGGCAACGACGGCATCGAAGCGATGTATCCCATGACCCGCTGGCTGCCCAATGACGAAGTGCTCGATGGCAGCAAACACAACTACACGCTCACGTTTCCCACCGGACAGCTCCCGCCGGTGAACGCGTTTTGGTCGGTGACGATGTACGACGGCAAGACGCAGTTCCTCATCGAAAACCCGATCAACCGGTATCTCATCAACTCGCCGATGCTTCCAGGCATGAAGAAAAACGCCGACGGCTCGCTGACGCTCTACATCCAGAACAAATCACCCGGCGCGGCCAAGGAGTCGAACTGGCTCCCGGCCCCGAACGGCCCGATCTACATGGTGCTGCGTCTCTACTGGCCGAAGACGCACGCGCCGTCGATTCTGCCAGCGGGCGAGGGCACGTGGAAACCGCCGGGCCTCGTGAAAGTCAATTGAACGGCACTTCTCGAAAGTTGATCCGAAACTCACTTACTCAACACTAACATAACCACGACATACAATATATGAAGATCCTCACAAACATCCAGCGCACTCTGGCAGCGGGCCTCGCTTGCTGCGCGCTCGGTATCACAACCCATCCGACCGTGGCGGCGGAGAACGCCTTCGAAGCGCTTCCTGACGCCATTGATGCCTACGTGTACGGCTACCCGCTCGTCACGATGGAAATGACCCGGCGCGTCATGACCAATGTCCGCGAACCCAAGGGCTCGCACGCGCCGATGGGGCAGTTCGTCCGGATGCGCCAGTATCCGAATTCCAGTTATCGTGACGTGACCGCTCCCAATGCGGACACGCTTTACACCACGGCCTGGATTGACGTGGGCCAGGAGCCGTGGGTGTTGAGCCTGCCGAATGCGCATGACCGCTACTATCTGTTTCCCATGCTAGACGGCTGGACCGATGTGTTCCAGGTCCCCGGCAAACGCACCACCGGCACTGGGCCGCAAACCTACGCCATCACCGGCCCCGGTTGGAAGGGCACGCTGCCGGCGGGAGTGAAGGAGTACAAATCACCGACTGCCCTCGTGTGGTTGCTCGGCCGAATCTATTGCACGGGAACTCCGGAGGATTATGCGGCCGTTCACAAGCTGCAGGACCAGATTTCCGCGGTGCCGCTAAGCGCTTACGGCAAGTCTTACACGCCGCCTCCGGGCAAAGTGGACCCGTCGATTGACATGAAGACCGCCGTGCGCGAACAGGTCAACGCGCTCAGCGCGGATGCCTATTTCAATCTGCTGGCCCGCTTGATGAAGGATAACCCTCCCGCCGCGGCCGACCAACCGATGCTGGCCAAGATGGCTAAGCTCGGCATCGCGCCGGGCCAGCCGTTCGACAGCAGCAAACTCGGCCCCGTGGCGAAGAAGGCCTTCGCCGATGTCCCGAAGATTGCCAATGAAAAGATCATGCTCTGGATGAAAGAAGCCCTGGTGACCGGCGATGCCAAATTGGAAAACGGATGGTTCTTCACCACCAAAACCGGCGAGTACGGCGTGAACTACATCCAGCGCGCCCTAATCACCGCCATCGGCCTCGGAGCCAATCGCCCGCAGGATGCCATCTATCCGACCTCCGAAGGCCCAGGCGTTCTCGAATCTTACACCGGCGCGAAGAAATACGTGATGCACTTCCCTCAGGGGCAGCTCCCGCCCGCCAACGGTTTTTGGTCGCTGACGATGTACGACAAGGATTACTTCTTCGTGGCCAATCCGCTGAACCGTTACAGCATTAGCGCCCGCCAGAATTTGAAACCCAACGCCGACGGCTCGGTGGACCTTTACATCCAGAATCAAAGTCCTGGTGCGGACAAGGAGTCCAACTGGCTGCCCTCCCCGAAGGATAAGTTTATCCTCATGTTGCGGCTCTACTGGCCCAGCGAAACCGATCCCTCACTCATCAATGGCTCCTGGAAGATTCCGGCGGTGAAATCGGTGGACTGATCTGATTCGCGACAAAGCTACTGAGTACATGAACAACTGCTCACGATTCAAAATGCATTGCAAACAAATCCTCAGACCGAAGGAATTATCGGGGATTCTGCTTGCGCTCGCTCTGTTGGCGCCGCGCTTCAACGCTTGCGCCCAAGCTCATGGCAGCACGTCCAGCGCCCATGCCGACGGCGAGCCCGATGCCGAAGCCCTGGCGAAGGCCGCCCAGAATCCTGTGGCAAACATGATCAGCGTGCCGTTCCAGAACAACTTCAACTTTGGGATCGGCCCGGAGGACGTCACGCAGTACATCCTCAACGTCCAGCCGGTGATCCCGATCTCGCTGAACGAGGACTGGAACCTCATCACACGGACGATCATTCCGATTATCAACCAGCCGTCGCCCGCGCCGGGAATTTCGCCTGCCTCTGGCCTGGGCGACATCAACCCCTCCTTCTTCTTCTCTCCGGCCAAACCCGGGAAGCTGATCTGGGGTGTTGGCCCGACGCTGACGCTCCCGACCGCGACCGATTCACTGCTCGGCAACGGCATGTGGACGGCCGGACCGGCTGTGGTGGCGCTGACCATACAGGGCCACTGGGTCATCGGCGCGCTGGCCAACCAGCAGTGGTCCTTCGCCGGCTGGGGCGATGAAGATGTGAGCGCGCTGCTCATCCAGCCCTTCATCAACTACAACCTGCCCGGCGGCTGGTATCTGAGTTCTTCGCCCATCCTCACCGCCAACTGGAAGGAATCGGCCAAGGAGGCGTGGGTCATCCCGGTGGGCGGCGGGGTCGGCAAGATCGTCCACCTCGGCAAGCTGCCGTTGAACTGCCAGTTGGACGCGTATTACAATGTCCGCACGCCGACCGACGGACCCGAGTGGCAGCTCCGGGCCCAAGTTCAGCTTCTCTTCCCCAAATAACGAGCGCCGAAAAGTCCAATTTCGTCCGGTTAAATCTCACTCTCATGAATGATTTGTCTAAAACCTTAAACAGCCGCCGCTCTCGATCGACGGTTATCGTGGCGATTGCCCTCCTGGCGCCTTGTGCCGGGATCGTCCTCGCTCAACAAATTCAAACCACCGGTACGCCCGGCTCGCCGGGCGCGACCACCACCATCAGCGGCCAGCAATTACCCGCGCCCGATCCGAAATTCGGCGGTGTCATCAAGGACAACGCCCTCCAGTCCAAGCCCTGGTGGGCGCCGCGCATCGTGCCGCCCAAGCAGGCGCCGAATGTGCTGCTCATCATGACCGATGATTCCGGGTTTGGCGTGCCCAGCACCTTCGGCGGTGTCATTCCCACGCCCGCGCTCGACCGCATTGCGAAGAGCGGCTTGCGTTATACTCAATTCCATTCCACGGCACTGTGCTCGCCGACGCGCGCGGCGCTCATCACCGGACGCAATCATCACTCGGCGGGCTTCGGGGTCATCTCCGAGCAATCCACCGGGTTCCCCGGCTATAACAGCATCATCGCCCGCGACAAGGCGACCATCGGCCGCATCCTCAAGGACAACGGCTTTGCCACCTCCTGGTTCGGCAAGGACCACAACACCCCGACGTTCGCCGCCAGCCAGTTGGGACCGTTCGACCAATGGCCGACGGGCATGGGCTTCGAATACTTCTACGGGTTCGTCGGAGGCGACGCGAACCAGTGGGCGCCGAACCTGTTCCGCAATACGACACAGATTTATCCGTTTGAGGGCAAACCGCCGGGAACCTGGAACCTGACCACCGCGCAGGCGGACGACGCGATAGACTGGATGAACCGGATGAACCAGATCGATCCCTCCAAGCCGTTCTTCTGCTATTACGTGCCCGGCGGCACCCACGCGCCGCATCATCCGACGAAGGAATGGGTCGAGAAGATTCGCGCCATGCATCTGTTTGACGACGGCTGGAACAAATTACGCGAAACCATTTTCGCCAACCAGAAGCGCCTCGGTGTCATCCCTGCTGATACCAAGCTTACGGCCTGGCCTAAGGACCTGATCAAGGAGTGGGACCAGCTCACTGCGGACGACAAGAAGATGTTTCTCCGCCAGGTGGAAGTGTTCGCCGCTTATGCTGCCTACACCGACCACGAAATCGGGCGAGTCATCCAGGCCGTCGAGGACATGGGCAAACTCGACAACACACTCATCATTTACATCAACGGCGACAATGGCACGAGCGCGGAAGGCCAACTTATCGGCACGCCCAACGAAGTCGCTATGTTCAACGGCGTGCAGGTGCCGGTCGCGGACCAGCTCAAATACTTCTACGACGGCTGGGGGACGGAGCAGACCTACAATCACATGGCCGTGGGCTGGGCCTGGGCCTTCGACACGCCGTTCTCCTGGACCAAGCAGATTGCCTCGCATCTGGGCGGCATCCGCCAGGGCATGGCTGTCTCGTGGCCGGGCCACATCAAGGACGTCGGTGGCATCCGCACCCAGTTCCATCACATCATCGACATCGTACCCACCATCCTCGAAGTTTGCGGTATCCAGCAGCCGAAGGAAGTGGACGGCATCAAGCAATCGCCCATTGAAGGCGTGAGCTTCGCCTACACGTTCGATGAGAAAAACGCCAAGGCGCCCTCGACGCGCAAGACCCAGTACTTCGAGATGATGGGTGACCACGCCATCTACCATGAAGGCTGGCTACTCAGCACCAAGGTCATCCGCCCACCGTGGGATGTCATCGGGGCCGTCAACCCGGACCCGCTGAACAACGTCACCTGGGAACTCTACGACCTGACCAAGGACTTCTCACAATCTGAAGACCTCGCCGCCCAATATCCCGGCAAAGTGAAGGAGATGAAGAGAGTCTTCCTCCAGGAAGCGAAGAAATATCAGGTGCTCCCGCTCGACGCGTCGGTCGCCACGCGCCTGGTCGCCCCTCGGCCGAACATTACCGCCGGCCGCAACGAGTTTGTTTACACCCGGCCCATGATCGGCCTGCCGCAGGGCGATTCACCCCTGCTCTTGAACACGTCGTACACCGTCACGGCCGACCTCGAGGTTCCTCCGGGCGGCGCCGAAGGAGTCATCTTGACCTCAGGTGGACGCTTTGGTGGGTACGGATTCTACCTGCTCAAAGGAAAGCCGGTGTGGTGCTGGAACCTGGTTGATCTCAAACGCATCAAGTGGGAGGGCAAGGACTCCTTGTCACCCGGCAAGCATACGGTCGAGTTCGACTTCAAATATAACGGCCTCGGGGCGGCCACGCTCGCGTTCAACAACATGAGCGGTATCGGTCAGCCCGGCACCGGCACGTTGAAGGTGGATGGGCAAGTCGTGGCCACCGAAACCATGCCACACACGATCCCGCTGATTCTTCAATGGGATGAAAGTTTCGACATCGGCTCCGACACCTTGACCAGCGTGAACGACGCTGATTACCAGCCGCCATTCACCCTCACCGCCAAGTTGAACAAGCTGACCCTTAAGCTGGATCGGCCGCAGTTGTCGCCAGCCGACATCGCGAAGTTGGAAGAGGGCATGAAGAAAGCGGCCGCTGGCCGCGAATAGAGCGATTCGATCGTGAACCACGCGGGCAGCTCAAGGACGGGCGGCCCGCGAATTCAAAATCGAATTTCAGATTGAGAAATCGAAAGTGGTACTTCAGAAAACTCATAGATGTCCTATATGGGCCGGACGCTGGAAAAGGTCGGGCATCTTCACAGGAAGGCTGGACCCCCGAGTCCGGAAGTGAATCGAAGCAATGACCATCGTAGGAGTCGACGTGAGGAGGCTCCATCTAAAGCCGAGGCGTGGAGTCGCACCCGCGAGCGAGGAAGTCAGAGACTCGTCACCTCGTCTCCTACGGTTCACGGGAGCAAACATTGCCAAAATCCGGACGTGAGTCGGGGCCATGAACCGGGTAGGGCTGCCGCGCTGCGGCGGCCTGGCGCCGGAGGTGCGGCCCTTCGCACTAGCGCGAAGGAGAAATCTACGCGTCACTGCGAAGGGCCGTCCCGGAGCTGCGCCCCGGCCGGGTACGGCGCAGCGCGCCATCCCTACCGTTTAATCAGTTCATGGGTATGCGACCGCACCAGGCGGAAGCGCAGATTGGCAATCCGCGATATGGCAGAATGACGCTATGCGCTACGCGTTCAGTGACATGATATGAAGGCGGACCGACAACCGATCAAACTGGCACTGGTCATTCTCGGAGTGACTACGCTGCTGATCGGCGGAGTGCTCGCCCAGGAGCCCAATACTCGACAGCCACTCGAGCCCCCGGACACCTCAAGTCCGCGAGCCACCATCAATACTTTAATCAGCCTGACCACCGAAGGCTTCAGATATTGGAGCAGTCCCAGTGGCCGTACCTACGACAACCTCTCGGAACGGGCTGCCGTCGCTCGCGCACTCGCTTACTGTTTCGACCTTCACGACATCCCACCCTGGCTGCGGGACAACGTCGCTCGGGAAACCGCCGTGTACCTGAAGGAGATATTCGACCGCATTCCAATGCCGCCGCCGGAAAACATTCCCGATGCGGAGGAGATTGCGAAGCTGCCCGGCGGACTTCCTCAATGGACGATCCCGCACACCGAAATCGTACTGGTGCGACTCAAAGATGGGTTGCGGGCGGGACAATATGTCTTCAGTTCGGAAACTGACGAACGAGCGCGCGAATTCTATCTGCGCGCCGAACATCTGCCCTACAAGGCAGGCGCTACGGTCGGACTCTATGACTATTTCACTTCGGAACCAGGTTGGTTGATTCCTCGCGGCTTCATTCGCGTGCTGCCTGACTGGGCGAAAGTCCGCTGGGGTGACCACACAATCTGGCAATGGGTTGGCCTTGTCCTCACGCTGCTGGTGGCCACCGCTCTCATGATTGGGACGTACCGCCTCGGAGGGAAGGTTGCCGGCACCGAAGCCGGCCCGCGCTATTATCTCGGGATCGTCTTCCCGATCATCGCCATGCTCGTTCCTGGACTGGCGGCCTATTTTCACGATCAGGGAGTTTTCATTACGGTCAGACTGTTTATCGCGATCGCGTTGGCGCTCGACCTGATCTCGCTCGCCGCGCGGGTCGGCGTGATCAGCGGAGTGGCCAATCGGCTTGCGACCGCCGTCGGCGCCCTGAGCTGGTTCCGACCTCGCAGTATGGATGCCCAACTGATCCAACTGGTGATCCGCGTGTGTGGCGTTGCCGGCGCCGTGATAGCGATCCTCGAAGGCGGACATTACCTCGGCGTACCGTTAAC
>DLVS01000347.1 GCA_003445095.1 Verrucomicrobiales bacterium | reverse complement strand
TGGGAGTGGAGGACCCTCACCTGGCCATTGGCGACCCCATCCCATCAGATAAGAGAGGAGTTGGGGGCGAGGGTTCGCGGTTTTGGTTTGAAGTTCCACTCGAAGCCGTTGAAGCGGACACAACGCCCCTTGTTATGGAATTACCCGCGGCGGCGAGGGCGGCGAGTCCCAAGCTGGAGAACGACTGCCGAGTGCACGTGCTCATCGTCGATGATGAGCCGGTGAACCGTCAGGTGTTGTCGGACACGTTGGTGGGCCTTGGGTGCGAAGTGTTGTTCGCGAGCACCGGCGAAGAAGCCGTTGACGCCGCGCGGCGCGAACGCCCTCAACTGATCTTCATGGATATTCGGCTGCCGGGAATTAGCGGCGTCGAGGCCACCCGGAGGATCAGAAGTGAGGAGAGGGAAGCGAGAAGCGAGGGCCCTCACCCCCAGCCCCTCTCACCTCAGATGGGAGAGGGTGGCAAGTTACGCGTCACTGATCACTCGTCACTTCCAATCATCGTTGCCCTCAGTGCTTCGGCTTTGGCGCATGAACGCGACGAGTTTTCGGTGGCGGGTTTTGATGACGCGCTGACCAAGCCATTCGTTATCGACGACATCGTGTCCGCGATTCATCGAGTGCCGGGTGTCCGCTGGAAAACCAAACCAGGCGCGCAGTCACCCGATACCTCGCAGCCCACCGAACCAAAATCTTTAACTGTCAGCTCGAGCACGAGATGGGATCCCGCGTGGCCGGAAGCGTTGCGCGAGGCAGCTGCCACCTACAACCTGACCGCGTTCGAGGCGCGATTGGCTGAACTTGAGGCGCTTGGGCCGGAAGGCACGCGATTCGCCGCGAAGTTGCGTCCGCTGGCGCTGCGGTTGGAGATGGAATCAGTGGGAGCGGCGATCAGTGAGCAGTGAGCAGAGGCAACAGTCGTTGAATCCTTCGTCTCCATTTCTTAGGCTCCAATCATGGACACGCTAGTCGAACAGGTGATGAAGTCGCCGCGACTTCCAGAGATTGTGGATGATCTGCGAGCGCGACTCTCCGCCGAGCGAATCGCAAGGCGGAAGTTCTATGAGGAGATCGGCGACGGAGAAAAATGGGAGTTCATCAATGGCCGAGCGATTATGCATTCACCCGATACAGTTCGAAACATCCTGATACGTTCACTCATTGAAAACCTGCTTGCCAATTATGTGTGCCGACAAGCTCTGGGTATCGTCCTGTCCGAAAAAGGGCTGTGCGTCTTTCCGCGCAATGACTTTATGCCCGATGTTGTATTCTACTCATCGGAGAAAGCAGCGGTGCTGAAACCAACTCAGCTTAAATTGCCCCCGCCGGACCTCGCCGTAGAAGTCCTTTCGCCTTCGACCGCAAAGCGCGACCGGGGGGTCAAGTTCAAGGACTACGAGGCCCACGGCGTTGGCGAATACTGGATCGTCGATCCAGACCGCGAGTTGATCGAGCAGTACGTTAGCGAAAGGGGCGCTTTTGTGCCGCGTCTAAAGTCCGGTCAGGGCGTCCTCGCCAGTTCGGTCGTGCCGGGTTTTCGGGTGCCGGTCCGGGCGCTGTTTGATCCGGCGGCCAACGATGCGGCCCTGGACAAGTTACGGTCGATGCGACCCAGATCGTGACTGGTTTTTCCAACCCGTGAGTTCCACCGCCGTCTCCCCAGCCCGCATACTGATCGTGGACGATGTGGCGGCGAATCGTGATCTGCTGCGGCAAACGTTGGAGCCAGCAGGTTGTGAGATTCTTCTCGCGCTCAACGGGGAAATGGCCTTGCGCGTTGCGGCCAAGGCACAGCCTGACGTCATCTTGTTGGATGTGATGATGCCGGGAATGGACGGATTCGAGGCGTGCCGAAGACTGAAGGCAGACGACGCGACTCGGGCGATTCCCGTGCTCTTCATCACGGCCCAGCACGAAGTTGGGAGTTTGGTGGAGGGCTTCCGGGCTGGTGGAGTCGATTACATTACCAAGCCGTTTCAGCCCGACGAAGTGCGGGCTCGGGTTACGACGCACCTGCAACTCAACTGCCTGGCCCGAGCGCTCACAGCCAAGAACGCAGAGCTGACCGCGGCGAACTTACAACTGCGCACTGAAATGGCCCGCCGAGAACGGGCTGAGACTGTGTTGGCGGAAACCGACGCCCGATTGTCGCTGCTGACCGAGCGGGAAGCGGAACGGTGGGGCATCGCCGGATTCGTGGGGCGGAGTCCCGCGTTGGCGAAGGTAGTGGAGAACATTCGCATGCTTCAGCCCCTGACGACCAGCGTGTTGATCACCGGTGAGAGTGGGACTGGCAAAGAACTGGTGGCGCGGGCGCTGCATTTTGGTGGACCGCGAGCGCAAGCTCCGTTCATCGCGATCAATTGTGCCGCGATTAACAAAGAGATGGCGGAATCTGAGTTGTTCGGACACCGGAAAGGCTCTTTCACGGGAGCGACCGCCGATAAGAAGGGCGCCTTTGAACTGGCGCACGGAGGGACTTTGTTCCTCGACGAGATGGGCGACCTCCCGGAGCCGCTTCAGGCAAAGTTGTTACGCGTGCTGGAGACCGGCGGGATCTGGTCACTAGGTGCTCAGGCGGAACGCACTGTGGACGTGCGCTTGATCGCGGCGACCAATGCCGACCTGGATCAAGCGATGGCCGAGCGACGATTTCGAACGGACTTATTCTATCGCCTCGAGCGGTTTACCATATCCCTGCCGCCGCTACGCGAACGACGGGACGACATACCCGCGTTGGCGGCTCACTTTGCCGCCCAATTCGCCGCCGAGATGGGACGGGCGATTCCCGCGTTGACGGAAACCGCGATTACGGTGCTCCAAACGCATTCTTGGCCGGGCAATGTGAGGGAGTTGCGGAATGTGATGGAGCGAGCACTCATCTCGAGTCGAGGTCAGCCGGTGGATGCCTCGCACGTGGCCATTAAGACACAAGCTTCGGGACCCGCGCTGGCAAGTTCCCCGAGGATATCTCCGGATGTCGAAAGAGAGTTCCCGCTGAACTTGGAAGAAGCCGAAGCGGTGCTGATTCGCCGGGCCTTGGCCGCGGGCGGCGGTGTTGCGGAAGCGGCCCGTCTGATGGGAGTTGATCGCGGTTGGATTTATCGACGGCTGGCGAAGAGGTCGGAGTGACTTCTCCCCGTCACGGTAATCCGTTGCCCCGCGCTGCCGCTACTTCGCGTACTCCACACACCGGGTTTCGCGGATGACCGTGATGCGAATCTGCCCAGGATACAGCAGTTCTTCTTCGATCTTCCGCGCCAATTGCCGGGCCAATTGATAGGAGACCGCATCGTCCACTTGATCCGGTCGAACCACGACTCGTAACTCGCGTCCCGCTTGGACCGCGAACGCCTTTTCCACACCGGGGAATCCCAGGGCGATTTTCTCTAGATGATCCAGGCGTTGGAGGTAGGTGGTCATGCTTTCGCTGCGACTTCCAGGCCGACTGGCACTGATGGCGTCGGCGGCGGCGACCAGAATGCCAATCAGATTCTCGTGCGGGACTTCTTCATGGTGCGAAGCCACAGCGTTGACGATGTCCGGCAGTTCCCCGTGGCGTTTGAGAAACTCAGCTCCGACCACGGCATGCGGGCCCTCGACTTCGTGCGACATGGCCTTGCCCACGTCGTGCAGCAAACCGGCTCGCTTGGCTGCCGCGATGTCTTCACCGAGTTCGGCCGCCATCAACCCAGCCAAGTGCCCAACCTCGACCGAATGATGTAAGACGTTCTGAGAATAACTGTGGCGAAAGTGAAGTTTGCCCAACATCTGGGTCACCTCCGGCGACATCGGCGGCAGTCCCATCCTTGCAACCGCGCCTTCGCCGGTCTGCAAGATGAAGCCATCCATCTCGGCCTTCACCGCCTGCACCACTTCTTCGATGCGGGTTGGATGAATTCGTCCGTCCTGGATGAGGCGTTCCATCGCCAGGCGAGCCGCCTCGCGGCGGCCTGGAT
The DNA here is from genome assembly GCA_003445095.1 of Verrucomicrobiales bacterium. Lineage (GTDB taxonomy): Bacteria > Verrucomicrobiota > Verrucomicrobiia > Limisphaerales > UBA9464 > UBA9464. The sequence goes on along the minus strand of DLVS01000347.1, from coordinate 145 downwards.
CGAAGGCCGATAACACCACCGCATTCGGCGTGTCGTCCACCAACACGGTGACTCCAGTGGCTCCTTCGAAGGCGCGGATGTTGCGGCCTTCGCTCCCAATGATGCGGCCCTTCATGTCGTCGCCCGTTAACGCGACGGTGGCCGT
>DLVS01000599.1 GCA_003445095.1 Verrucomicrobiales bacterium | reverse complement strand
ACCCACCTCTTCCGGGCCGACCAAATCTTTCTCCGCCGTGACTGGGAGCAACATTTGGTGGCTATCACTCGCCCACCCACTCGGTGGCTGCAGCTCTTCCGGCCGGCGACTTTAGATTTGATCCTGACAAAAATGATGCGAGGAGACGACCCGCAGGACATGGCCGACGTGGAATTTTTGATCCGTCATGACCACATTACAGCGGCCCAGGTTGAAAGCGCGATGGCCGAGGTCGTGTTGCCAGAGCTCGCGGAATTGCGGGAGGCATTTGCGCAAGCTCAGCCGCGGGTCCGCGAATTGGCGCGGGTCGCCGGCTTTTGAGCCAGCCCGGGGCAACAGTGAATCTGTCGGTGCGCCTCTCGCACGGGGCGTTGCTGGAGCAAGTCCGGACTCCCCAACCCGTCAATCCCAGGGTTGTGTTCCTGAAGCTGGGCCGCAACGTTTGCGTCTACCGCACACCCAATATGCGACGTCGAGTATCATGGATTGCCGTCGGAGCCGCGCTTGGACTGACCTGGCGGTTGGCCCAGGCGGCCAACCCGGCGCCGGCCAAGCTCGAATACAACCGCGACATCCGTCCGATACTTTCTGATACCTGCTTCCATTGTCACGGGCCCGATAAGAATGCTCGCAAGGGGAAGATGCGACTCGATGTGCGGGAAGAGGCGCTCGCGAAGAAGGCGTTTGTTCCCGGTCAACCGGATGAAAGCGAATTGGTGAAGCGACTTTTCAGCGCCGATCCGGAGGAGTTGATGCCTCCGCCCGATGCCCACAAGCCACTCACCGAAGCTCAGAAGCAACTGTTGAAGCGGTGGATCGCCGAAGGAGCCGAATACCAGCCGCACTGGGCGTACTTGCCCGTGACGAGGCCACCTTCACCCGATCTTCCCGCTTCACCCAAGCGTCAAAGGCGAACCGCCCCGCCGAACCCGATTGATGCATTCGTGTCGGCCCGCATGGCGGAACACGGCCTTGAGATGTCAGCCGCAGCCGACCGCCGAACACTGCTCCGCCGCCTGAGCCTCGATCTGACGGGCCTTCCGCCCACCCCGGCGGAAGTAGACGCATTCGTCGCCGACAAGAGTAGCGACGCTTACGCGAAGCAAGTGGAACGCCTGCTCGCGTCGCCTCATTTCGGCGAACGCATGGCGGTACCGTGGCTGGACTTGGTTCGGTTCGCCGACACGGTGGGCTACCACGGGGATCAGAATGCCAACGTGTTTCCCTATCGCGATTACGTGATTGCGGCGTTCAACGAGAACAAACCGTTCGATCAATTCACGCGCGAGCAACTTGCCGGCGACTTGCTGCCCAATCCCACGATCGACGCCCGCATTGCAACCGGGTTTAACCGGCTGAACATGATGACGCGCGAAGGCGGAGCTCAGCCCAAAGAATACTTGGCTAAATACGCGGGGGATCGCGTGCGAACCGTGGCGATGACTTGGCTGGGCTCGACGATGGGTTGCGCCGAGTGCCACGACCACAAGTTCGATCCCTTCACTCAAAAGGACTTTTACGCGCTCGAGGCTTTCTTCGCCGACGTGAAGCAGTGGGGAGTCTATAACGACTACGATTATACTCCGAATCCGGACCTGAAAGGCTGGAGCAATGATCATCCGTTCCCACCTGAAATCGAGGTCAATAGCCCTTACCTCCAACTACAGGCGGCCCGATTTGCGGATCAGATGGAAGCGATCAGTCGCAGCATGGCCAACGTGGCCACACGCGATGATCGCAGTCGCCAGGCATTTGCTGCGTGGCAAGCGGAGTCGAAGGCCTTCCTCAACCGACATACCAACGGCTGGGCGGTGCCGACACCGGAGCCGGTCAACGCTTCCACGAACTTCACAATCACCGCCGAAGGTGAACTCATCGTCGTTCGGCCCGCGGAAGGCGGGGAAAAAGTGGGATTGCCCAAGGTGAGTCTCAAGCTTCCGGCGGGTTGGTTGGCCGCGATCCGATTGGAGCTCCTTCCTGAAGGCACCAATGGCATCACCCGTGACGGCAAGAGCACGCAAGTCCGACCATCATTTGCCTTGGTGCGAGGCACCAACCCTCCCAGCGAGCTTCCGATTCATCACGCCGAAGCCACGCTGACCGAAGCGCGGTACGCTAATGGGAGGGAGATCATCGGCATTCGCGACGGCTGGAAGACCAGCAGCCAACGGATTAACGAACCGCAGACAGGCATCTGGGTGCTCCGACTATCGCAGCCCATCGAAGAAGGCGACTCACTCGTCGTCGATTTTAAGAACAACAATCTCCAGAAAGTTCGAGTCGCAGTGACTCCATTCGCCGCGGCGAATCCGCTGCGGGCAGGTGCCAATGTTGAGTTGATGGATGCCCTGAATAGTCCCCCCACCAAACGGTCGGAGCGCGAGCGACTCCTTTTAGCCGAAACTTGGCTGCTCAGCACGGACATCAATCGCTTCGAGCGCGAGCGCTTCCAAGCGGCGCATTGGGAATTCTTGAACTGTCGCGCCGGTCGCACGCCAGCCGTCGTCACGGCCGCTTGGGAACCGATGATCACCCGTGTGCTCGGCCGTGGCAACTGGATGGACGAGTCCGGTGAAATCGTAACTCCAAATCCGCCGGCATTCCTACCTCGCGCGGGCTTGCCCACCGATCGCCGACTGACCCGCCTGGACTTAGCCAACTGGCTCGTCGCGCCGGAGAACCCGCTGACAGCCCGGGTGTTCGCCAATCGCCTTTGGAAGCAATTTTTCGGCAACGGACTTTCGGCCCAAGTCGAAGACCTCGGAGCCCAAGGGGAATGGCCCACTCACCCCGAACTCCTCGATTGGCTGGCCACGGAGTTTCGCGAACCCACCGTTCCCTTGGAGAACCCCAAGCTCAACGCCCAGGCGGCGCATGCCTGGGACGTTAAGCACTTGGTACGACTCATCGTAAATTCGGCCGCGTATCAGCAGAGCTCGAACCTGCGTCCCGAAACTCGGGAGTCAGATCCGAACAATCGCTGGCTGGCGTCCCAGAATCCGCGCCGACTCGAGGCCGAGTTTGTTCGCGACAACGCCCTCTTCATCGCGGGTTTGTTAAACGAGGATCTGGGCGGGCCAAGCGTCTTCCCGTACCAGCCGGCGGGCTACTATGCGAACCTCCAATTCCCCGACCGCGACTACGTGGCGAGCTCCGACGAACGCCAATATCGCCGCGGGGTGTACTCGCATTGGCAGCGAACTTTTCTCAATCCGATGCTCGCGAACTTCGATGCCCCGGCCCGTGAAGAATGCACCGCCACTCGAACGGTATCCAACACACCGCAACAAGCCCTCACCTTGCTGAATGATCCGACGTTTGTGGAAGCGTCCCGGGCTCTCGCGGAACGATTGCTACGCTATCGCTATGAATCGAAAGAGGACGTCAATCGAATCATGGATGCCTTCCAAATCGCACTGGCCCGTCCACCCAAAACGTCCGAGACCGAATCCTTGACTAGATTTCTCGCGCTCCAGCGCCGCCAATACGCGGCCGATCCGGAGGATGCGAAGAAGTTCCTCCGCACCGGCCAACGACCCGTTCCGATTGGCGCCGACGAACCCGAGCTCGCCGCCTGGACCCAAGTCGCGCGCGTTGTGTTGAACCTCCACGAGACGATCACCCGCTATTGATGATCGCCCACCATTGAGCCTATGACGCCCTTCGAATCATTACGTTTTGCTCCCTCAATCAACCGTCCTGGAACACCCTCTGCCGAGTGGCCGGAGTTGACCGTCGATCCCCTCTCCATAAATCGCCGCACCTTCCTCCACCGTTCAGCCTACGGCCTCGGAGGGCTTGCCCTTGCCTCGCTGTTGGACCGTTCGTGGTTGACTCGCGCGAAGGCAGCGCCCGCGAGTTGGAATGGCGCGCTGACTGAACCCCATTTTCCCATCAAGGCCAAACGCGTGATTCATCTCTGCATGGCCGGCGGCCCGTCCCATCTCGAGACCTTTGATTGGAAACCTAAGTTGAAGGAACTCCACGACCAGCCGTTCCCGGATTCATTCACCAAAGGCCAGCAACTCGCGCAGCTCCAAAACAAAGTGCTCAAGGCCCGCGGGCCCGCCGCTACCTTCACTCGCTCTGGCCAAGCCGGCCTTGAGATTTCTGATTACTTTCCGCACCTCCAATCGGTCGCCGATCA
>DLVS01000598.1 GCA_003445095.1 Verrucomicrobiales bacterium | reverse complement strand
ATCATCAAAGGCCGGCCCAGCATGGGCTCGTGGCTCTTGTACGGACTCGGCGCCGAGACCGAAGAGTTACCCGGTTTCATTGTGCTGACCTCCGCCGGCAAATATGGCCAACAGCCGGTCTCCGCTCGTCAATGGTCAGCCGGCTTTCTGCCGAGCAAGTTTCAGGGCATCCAATTCCAGTCGCGCGGCGATGCGGTCCATTTTGTCGGTAGTCCCGAGGGCGTCTGTCAAAGCACGCAACGCCAAGTCATCGAGGAGGTCAACCGTCTCAACGGAATTCTCGCGGAAGATCGAATTGACCCTGAAATCCAAACCCGCATCGCCCAGTACGAGATGGCGTTTCGGATGCAGGCTTCGGTTCCCAGCCTGACCGACTTCAGTCAGGAACCCAAAGCGATGCTCGAACTCTACGGGGTGAAACAACCGGGTGACGGAAGCTTCGCGTCGAACTGCCTGCTCGCGCGTCGCCTCGCCGAACGCGGAGTCCGCATGATCCAATTGTATCACCGCGCCTGGGATCATCATTCCGACATCGAACAAGCCATGCCGAGCGCCGCGAAAGATGTGGATCAAGCCAGCGCGGCGCTCCTCAAGGATCTGAAGCAACGGGGCCTGTTGGACGACACCTTGATACTTTGGGGCGGCGAGTTTGGCCGGACGCCGATGGGCCAAGGATCGGGCCGAGACCATCACATTCTCGCCTTCTCGGTATTCCTCGCCGGCGGCGGAGCCAGACCCGGGACAGTCTACGGCGCCACCGACGAACTGGGTTATCGCTCAGTGGACGACGTGGTCAGCGTCCATGATCTGCACGCCACCATGCTCGCGCTGCTGGGCGTGGACCACCGGCGACTCACAGTGAAATTTCAGGGGCTCGACGCCCGCCTCACGGGAATCGCCGGAAACATCGTCAAAGGGTTGATGACGTAAGGTTGGGGGAGCACGCGTCCGATCGGCCGATTTGGGCGTCCCGCCCGACTCCTCGTCACACACCATTCCCAGCTCTCCCCGGGCGAGAAAGGTGGTTGAACCCTGTTTTGGCCCGACGCCCAAAACAACACGCCGGCGCATGCCCCAATCCTCCCTTCAACCAAATCCACCGCCGAAATGTTTGACACCCTATTTCAAAGTGATATCACTATGGCATCAACTACGCGAAACTCCCAAGAAATCATGAACACTTCCGCTCAAATCCCTAATCAGGAGCGCCCTGCCTCCACCGTGCCGGGCGCCCTGGTGTTGCCGGTTGTCTTAGCGCTGTGGGTTACCGCCGGCTGGATCGTCGTTTCCGCCATCCGAAACGACGTCGCCGCACGGATTCCCTACGCCATCGGGTTAATATTCGTGGGCGGCGTGTGTGCTCGCGGCTTCTTCACCTTGCAACCGAATGAAGCCCGCGTGCTGATTCTCTTCGGCGCTTATCGCGGCACGGCGCGCCAGAGTGGGTTTCATTGGGCCAATCCTTTTCTGACTCGTTTGCGAATGTCCCTCCGTGCCCGCAACCTGACCGGCGAGAAGCTCAAGGTGAACGACAAGCGCGGCAACCCGATTGAAATTGCCGCCGTGGTGGTCTGGCGCGTGCAGGACACTGCTCAGGCCAGCTTCGACGTGGACAACTACGAGAATTACGTTCGCGTCCAGAGTGAATCGGCCGTGCGACATTTGGCCAATACCTATCCCTACGATCACGGCGAAGAATCCGAGGGCACGGAAATTACGTTGCGCAGCGGCGTGGAAGAAGTCTCCGCGGCCTTGCAACAAGAGCTCGGCGCGCGGTTAACCAAAGCGGGGGTCCTGATCGAAGAGGCTCGGCTCACCCATCTTGCCTACGCTCCAGAAATCGCTAGCGCCATGCTTCGGCGCCAGCAAGCCGAGGCGGTGATCGCCGCACGCCAAAAGATCGTCCAAGGCGCGGTGAGCATGGTGGAGATGGCGCTGACGCAGTTGGCGGAAAAGAACGTGGTCACGCTCGATGACGAACGACGCGCGGCCATGGTGAGCAATCTAATGGTGGTGTTGTGCGGGGAGAGTGACGTTCATCCGGTAATCAACGCCGGAACGCTCTACACCTAAGCGAACACGGCCACACCGTTTGCGACGTCTTCTGATGAATCTTCGCACTACATTTTCCGCGCCGTGGGGTCGGGCAGTCCGCTGGGCAACTGCGTTGACGATTGGACTCTTCCCGGCGGTGATAATAATCCTGGGGTCCGTAGCTCTAGAGACCGCTCGCATTTCCCCGGGTATATTCTGGGCGACGGCGAGTTTCTTGCTGCTTCTGTTGATCGGGGCGGCTCTGTTTGCGGTGCGCGGATTTCGGATTAAGGCGGGGCGGTTGGAGATTCTTCGGCCGGGCTGGACGTTGCCGATTTCGCTCGATGATTTGCGAACTCTCGAAGCCGATCCGGAGGCGATGAAGGGCGTGTTAGCCACGGCGGGCAACTCCGGGTTCATGGGATGCATCGGGTGGTTTTGGAGTCGGCGCTTCGGAGCGTTTCGCGCCTGGGTCACTGACTCTTCGCGCTGCGTTCGGCTCACATTCCCCACTCGAGTCATCGTTGTGTCGCCGGATGATCCCGTAGCATTCGTGGCGGCGGTGAAACATCAAAAAGGTTGGAATCGCTCCAACGCGACCCTTCACCTTCATGCCGGCTGACGATCGGAAAACCTTCCTCCTTCGAATCGACCCGGAACTGTGGCGTGAGGTCGAGTCATGGGCCCAAGACGAACTTCGCAGCGTTAACGGCCAAATTGAGTATCTGCTCAGAGAAGCTGTGCGCCGACGAAAGGGAGATTCCCCGCGGGCTGCCAGCCGACCGCGTCGACCGTGATCCTCCGGGCGTCCGAGTCTCGGCGAGATCTCACCCCAGCTTGACGTTTACAGGCCGGAGCCGGACGGTGGCAGTGTCGGATTATGCAATGTCGATTCTGTAAGAAGGCGACCGCGACGGTACATGTCACCTGGATCGTCGAAAACGAGACCACGAAGGCAGACTTCTGCGAGGCCTGCGCGAAGGAGAAGGGCGTGAATGATCCGGCCACCTTCCCCTTGCCCAAAGACGTGGGACGACCGAAGGGTGACGACGCCTGACCAATTCACCGGACATGGCTGACCTGCTGAAGCACGGTCGCACGTGTCCGAATGGACGGTACGGACTGTTAGCCCGGCTTGACGACGGGGCGTGTGATGTGGACGTTGCCACTGTCGAATCATGCAATGCCAATTCTGTAAGAAAGCGCCCGCAACCGTCCATGTGACCCAGATCGTCGAGAACGAGATCAAGAAGGTGGACTTCTGCGAAGCCTGCGCGAAGGAGAAGGGCGTGAATGATCCGACGGTATTTTCTATCGCGGATATGCTGTTGGGCCTCGGCGCTTCGAAAAAGATGGAAGAAGCTACCGCGGCGAAAGGAACCGAGGTCGTTTGTCCTAGCTGTGGATTTTCTCAGGCCGATTTCAAAAAGTCTGGCCGGCTTGGTTGCGCGAAATGCTACACGGTATTTGCCGACGGTCTCGAGTCCTTGCTGAAAGGGATGCACAAGGGCTCGCAACATAAGGGCAAAGTGCCCCCGGCCCTGCGCCGCCTCGTAGCCGCCCATGCCCGCTTGGGTCAGCTCGAGGCCGACTTGAAGTCGGCCATCGACAAGGAGGATTTTGAGCAAGCCGCGACCCTGCGCGACGAAATCAAGCAGGCTAAACAGGCCGAAGCTGAGGTAGGATAAACCCCATTTGTTCAACCCAAACGCAAGACACTTCGTACCCAGCCTTCGCGGTTCCCATGAAAGTTACCGACTTCCTTACCCCACCCGCCGCCGTGAGTCAGCGGACCGGTCCGCACGACAAGATCGTGCTCTCCTCCCGCGTCCGGTTAGCCCGCAACTTGAGCGACGTCGCTTTCCCCGGCCACGCGAAGAAGTCGGATCGCGTGAAATCCTACGACCTCTTGATTCCGCTGGTCGCCGGCTTACCGCAGATGGCACCGGAGCCCTTCGCTCAAGGGCTCGACAAGCTATCCTCCCTCGACAAGCAACTCTTGGTGGAACGCCACCTGATCAGTCGCGAACACGCGGCCAAAACCGCCGGCAGCGGTCTCGTGCTCAACCACGAGGAAAGCTTCTGCGTCATGGTGAACGAAGAGGATCACCTCCGCATGCAAGCGTTGCGGCCCGGTTTGCAGTTGAAGCAGGCGTGGCTGGCGCTCGATGCGCTCGACTCTGCGTTGCAAGAACACGTCGAATTCGCCTTTTCGGAACGGTACGGATATCTGACGGCCTGCCCGACAAATTTAGGAACCGGCATCCGAGTCAGCGCGATGCTTCATTTGCCCGGTCTCGTTCTCGCCGAGCAAATCAATCAGATCATTCAAGCCGTTAACAAACTCGGACTGGCGGTCCGCGGATTGTACGGCGAAGGCACAGAAGCGTTAGGCAACATTTTTCAGGTTTCCAACCAACAGACGCTGGGTGAATCCGAAGGTGAGATTGTCGAGCGGCTCAACAAGGTCGTGTTGCAAATCCTCGAGCACGAGGAGAACGCGCGGATTTCCCAGCTCGAGAAGAAGCCCCGAGTGCTGTTCAACCACGTTGGCCGCGCTTACGGGATTTTAAGCAACGCCCACAGCATTTCGTCGAAAGAGACCATGAACCTGCTGAGCTTGCTCCGGTTGGGCGTGGATCTGGGATTGTTCGAAGGGGTCACCCAATCGTTGGTCGATGAGCTGTTCCTGGTCAGTCAGCCGGCTCACTTGCAGGTGGTGCAGCCCGAGAAATTGGATGCCGAACAACGCGACGCGGTGCGGGCGGAGTTGTTGCGCGCGCGCTTGAAGCAGGTACCCGCCCCGGATCACACCAAGGTGGGCGCGCCAAAGCCAGCGTAGCCACATGCCGATCAGGACCAGGGCTGCCCGGGTCAGATTCCCTCCCGAGCTGCCTCAACCTGCGAGTTGGGTGGTGGGAGACTCCGCCGCAGCACCTGAAGCTTCCAGGACCTTGCGAGTCGCGGTCACCATATGGCGCGCCATCACCACGTCGGAGTAGCGAGCGAATACGCTCTCGCGTCCGCGGTCACCCAGTTCCCGGAGGCGAGCGGGTTCCAACAAGAGCGGTTCGAGCGCAGCCGCCAACGCTTCCGCCGTATTCGGGCCCGAAATCACGCCGCCGCCCGTGTCGGCCAGCAATTCTGGATACGTCACCGCGTTCGGCTGCACCAAAGGCGTTCCTGCCGCCAGTGATTCGATGACATAGAGGCCAAATGCCTCGCTCATCTTCGCCGGCACGGACAGCACATCGCACGAGGCATAAAACTCTACCTTTTCCTCGCGCGAAACGTTGGGATGAAAGGAAACATCACCCATCACGCCTGCGGACGAAAGGGCCTGGCGTTGCTCCTCGACGAAGGCTTCGTCCCCGGGACCGCATCCGCCACCGATCTTCAATTTCAAATGGGGAACCCGGCCGCGTCGGCGCAACTCAATGAAGGCGGCCACGACCGTATCCAGGCCCTTCTCCGAACACATCCGGGCAAAAAAGCCGAGCGTCAGTGGGTCGCCCGCCCGTTTAGCCCCACGCGCGGGAAGTAGCGAATAGCCGTCGAGGCTGATCCCATTCGGTACCACCTGAACTTTGTTCGACGGTAAGGCTAAGCGTTCTCCCATCCGTTGCGCGAAGTACTTCGAGGGCGAAATCCACCCGTCCACGTCGGCCGCGCGTTGGGCGAGCGTGGACCAAGCCCTGGATTTCCACGGCTCGGGCATCGCGTCGAGGAACGATTCTTCGCTTTGGAGGAACGTAATCACTCGGGTACCGAGCGTTTCGCGGAGTCGGCGAGCAAATCCAACCAGGAGGGCGTTCGAAAGGAACACGGCGTCGGGCTTGGGCAAATGCTTCAGCCACGAAACGAGTTCGTCGAGATCCCGGGCTTGATTGCCGTGCTCACCTTCCAGCATCGAAATTGTCAGTTCGCCAACATCGCCCGCCCGAGTCTTGGCCGCTTTGCCGGCGACAAATTTCAACACCGAGGGCGCGTCGAACACCTTTCGCAGCCATTGGGGAGCATGGCGATACCAGGATGATTTCTGATCGAAGAAGACATTGAGACCTCCGTAGAACGTCGGTGTTTGGCCGCGCGTCGAGGCTTCATCCAGCGTTAGCGGCAAGTACAGCGGTACCATCACGGTGTCGTGTCCTTGGAGCCGTAGTGCCGCAACGAGTGCGTTATCCCGGAAACAGTTTCCGCAGTACATGCCACCGGCACCCGGAGTGATCTGTACGAGATTCACGTTCGTCGAATAGTTTTAGACCGGCATCTTCCGGCAGAATCGCCTGGTGAGCAAGTGAGCGTCAACAATCGCGGCCGCTTTGAGACGTATGCACGCGGAAGAAAATGGGGGATAACCACGAATGGGATCGATGATTTCCTGCGTCGGACCCGACTGGTGGACTCACCTTTTGGTGGCCAGAACCCATACTTACCAAAGCATTCTTTCGACCTCTGCCTCTTGGTGTGCTTTCGTGTCCATTCGTGGTTGAACAGTGAGTCGTTCACGCTGGGAGAATTTCGATGATTTCAGCTAACGGCCGGCCTTTTTCATCGCGAAGCGTGTTTTGCCGGCCGTAAGTCCACACTCGCTCCGACCAGCGGAAAACGGCGGCGATGAAGGCATCGGGAGCGAATCGCAAATACGCACTGGGCCGACTCGAATAGCGGAGGCCGCTCGCGTTGAGAATACCGCCCAAAGGCAAATGTGCCTCTAGGATCTGCGACCGCCATGGTTCAGCGAACCGTTCCAGGTAGATCTTGATGGCGCCGAACTCGACCGGTTGATCTCCTCGATCCAGCTCCAGCACGGACTCCCGACAGTACGTCGTGGCGTCGCTGTATTTCGACAGCACCCGAAGATGTATCGAACATCCATGGAATTGCTCCAGCGTTCGCGTCATGTCCCGCTCGTGCACCAGCAGTGACCGAGCCGGTTCCGGAATTTCGGCAGGCTGAACTTCGACGAACTCCGGCAGCGGACGCCCGTCGCGCAGACAAAACTCGTCCAGTGGGTGAATACGGGAACGCATGGAGTCGGTCGGCATCATGAGCTCAGGCGGCGGCGAATGGTTAGAGCTTCGCGCGGATTTTTGATGAGCAGTTGATCTAACTCTGCCTCGGTGAATCCGCGCTGACGCAAATCAGGAAGCAACTGAGTGAACACCGATTGGTACGGCGCCGTGTTCCCGTTGCCGAATAAGGCTAACCGATTTCCGGAAGGCGCGTCGCCGTCCACGGCCCAGCCGTCATCATGCGAGAGCAACACTCGATTCAACGTGCCCGCCTCGCGATGGGCAGTCATGAAGTTCGGATAGCGCAGCACATTGGGAGGAGACAGCGAGTAGCCATCGAGGCTGATCCATGTTCCTCGCCGGGCCGCCTCTAATTGAAGCGGCCCGGGATCATTTTGAGCGTGAACCCA
>DLVS01000679.1 GCA_003445095.1 Verrucomicrobiales bacterium | reverse complement strand
TGATGCCCGTCGCCCACGTGTAAAACGTGTACGGCGTATAGACGATCTGGGCGGCGACGCGGGAGGCCGTCAGGGCGAGGCCCAGAAGGACCAGGGCGATGAGGGTTGGGCGCTGTTTCATGGACAGTACCGATTTCCAGAATGCCGAAGTGCCTCGGTGCGATGAACCGCGGAGCGGCGTCCCTTTTTGGAGTGCGGCGGGAAGCGACAGCGCCACGCCGCTTTTCGCCGACGCATTAGCCCGATGTGAGGCATGAGTCGATTCAACGCGGGTCCGGCTGGCTGAAAGCGCCGTCGCGCTAACGCTTGCCGGCGCACTCCATAGGCCCGGTTCATGGAAAGCGGTGAAGTTGGAGGCTGGCGTTGGCGATCGTAACCTCAGCGAATCCTTCCAACAGTTTTCGGATCGGCTCCGGGCCGACTGCGACCTCGCGAGCGATGACTCCTCGCCCGTCGATGAGATAGGCCATGGGCGTGGCGAACATAGCATAGCGCCGGGAGATTTCCCACTGCTGCTGCATGACCACCGGGAAGGTCAGGCCGTGTTCTTTGACCTTGGCGCGGTTCTCCGCCGGCTCGCCCCGGCTGATCATCACCACCGGCAGCTCCGGGTGCGTCCGATGGAATTCCTCCAGATGCGGCGCCAGCGCCTGGCACGGGCCGCAGTGCGGATCGGAGAATATCAGCAGCAAGCGACGCCCCCGGAATTCCTCCAGCGCCAGATCACCGCGCCCGTCGAGGCGCGGGAGGAGGAAATCGGGCGCGCGCGTGCCGGCTTTCAGTCCATCACGCTGGATCCGGCTGCGGGACAGCGAGCGGTTGTTGAAACGCGAAGCGCGCCCATCCCCATTCGTAGCAGCCGGGGTGACGAGGCTCTCTTCAATTTCCGATTTCGGATTTCGGATTTCGGAATTGTCAGAGTGAGCCTGGTCCGCCGGTTCCTCGCCCTCGCCAAACTCAATTTCGTCCAGCCGGCGCTCCAGTTCCTCGAGGCGCAGGAGGATGCGTCCATTCTGACGAAGCACCTGCCAAACGAGCCAGCCGCCGACGAGGGCCGTGGCACAGACGAGTATCAGTCCACCAATCACGAATTGAAGGAGCATATCTCCAGAGGGCAGAAAGCGCTTAAAATGAGCACGGCTTGTTGGTGGCGATCACCGTCCAGCCCGAGCTATCGCAGGAGTTGCGGCCGACGTTCTTGGGTTTGAGCGGTCCTTTACACTGGGAAGAAGCCATCTGCCGGCAGGTCGTGGTGTCCAGGCAGTACCCGTTCAATAAAAACGCAGTGCCGTCCAGCGACGTGGGATTTGCCACACAATAGCCCGCATGAGTCGCGGCTCCGACTTTGTTTGCCAGCCCGAAGCAGGCCAGCCCGACGCTGAATTTCTTCAAAGCCCCGCGCCGCGTGACCGATCGGGCGAGGCCCTTGGCGAGTTCATCAAATGGGTGGTTCATTTTGTTCGTTTCCTTGCGTTGACCGCAGACTGCCTCTTCGAGTTGCTGGACCTTGAGACCCGCTAAAACCCGCACCCGAAACTGCATTGCGCCTGACAACTAGGGTAGTTGGGGTCGGTCGAGGGCAGGCGTGTGTGACATTTCCTGCAGCAGCACGGATCAACCGTCATGTCGCACGACTTCGGGGGATTCTTGCCTGCCTCCGCCTTGTTCGCCAGGCCGAAGCAGGCCAGTGCCATGCCGGCGAGGCCGGCGCTGAATTTCCGCAGCGCGCCGCGCCGTGTGACTGACTGGGCCAGGCCCTTGGTGAGTTCATCGAATCGAGTGTTCATGTGTATCCTTTCGAATTGAAGGGATTGCTTCGGTTCGGGTCTCGCTCACAGAATTGGGATGCGCTTGGCGTTGTCCACGGTCGGGATGCTAAGTATCGGCTGGGCGCCCGGCTCTGGAAGGCCATCGCCGTCCGTGTCCGCGGTGGGAAGATGGACGTCCAGGGTGTAGTTCAACACCGCCGTGTCGTTGTCCGTGAACTGCCACGTGCCGTGGGACACAATGATGGCCCTGACCTGGAGCAGCTCCCCCGGGTGTTTCGGGGTGATCTGCATGTAGCTGATCAACGTCCAACGGCCGGTATCCGGGCTGACCATCCTGATCTCGCCGGTCGCGTCGCTAAGGCTGTCGGCACCAAACGAAGCCAGCAATCCGGCGAAGTCGGCATTGAAGTACTTGAGAATGGGCCGGGCCGCAGCCGTCCGGCCCGCCTGATCGCGGGGCGCAAAGAGATTGCTCCAAGTGTAGGTGGGGTTTCCGCCTACCCAGGCGCCTCCGAGGCGGTAGTGCTTTTGGCCAAAACCTGTCACCAACAGGGTGCTGGCTGCCAACGCCAGGGCGCCAAGGCTGAAGCTGAGTTTCTTCAAGACCCTGCGCCGCCGCGTGACGGGTTGCATCGGGTTTTCGGTTAGAGCATCGAGTCGTGTGTTCGTCATGTTATGTTTATTTTTTGGTTGTTGCGTTTTCCTCTGAAGCGCCTCCTTAGGCGCTCCTAGAATTCTCCGGCTTCCACCCGCGCGATCACGTCGTGCAGGAAGCTCAGCGCTTCCGTGGTTGCCACGCGGCAATCGTGTTATTCATATTTGTTCTTTTGTGATGTGGACCGAAAGATTCTGACTGCTGGAAGCGACGTATTCCTGTGGATTGGCCAGACCGACGTCGCCAGGCCAACAACCGCCGTATGGTCAGTTTTTATATAGAACGTAACCTAGTGGACCCAGATCGTACTCCTCCGTTGTGTTGATAGCGTTGGGTGCCACTCCTCCGATGGCATAAATCCGGTCGGCGACCACCGCGGTGGCGCAGTCCCTTCGAGCGGTGAGGCCCGGCGTTCTCGTCAACCAGGAGTTCGAGGCTGGATTGTATTCTTCCACGACATCCAGGAGCACGCCCGTATTGAGGAGTCCGCCGATGCCATAGACCCTGCCATTGGCCGCCGCGACACCGAGATATCCCCTTGCGGTGGGCATGGCGGCTTTTGTGATCCAGGTGTTGGCAACGGGGTCGTATTCCTGCATTACACTAAGATAGGTGCCGTTGAAGCCGCCGACCGCGTAAATCCTGCCGTTAACCGCCGCTACGCCAAAGTAGGCTCTGCCCGTCGGCATGCCCGCTCTGGAAGTCCAACTGTCACCCGCCGGATCGTATTCATATACGTTGCCCTGGTAACCTCCGTTGAAGCCGCCGATGGCGTATAGTTTGCCGTTGACCGACGCCGCGCCAAGGAAGGCTCTTGGGCCAGGCATCGGCGCTTTGGTGACCCAGGTGTCGGCCGTCGGGTCGTACTCCTGCACGATGTTCAAGTAAGTGCCATTGTATCCACCGACGGCGTATAGTTTGCCGTTGACGGCCGCGACGGCGAGTCCCTGGCGGGCGGTGGGCATGGGCGCTTTGGTCGTCCAGGAATCTGTGAGCGGGTCGTATTCCTCCAGAGTGTTCAGGTAAGTGCCGATCCCGATACCCCCGACCGCGTACACTTTCCCGTTGAGTTCCGCGGCGCCGAGTTGGTATCGGGCGGTCGGCATGGAGGCCTTGGTGGACCAGTTCTCGAACGGTGCGACAATGAGCTTGGTGAAGGTATAGCCGGGCACACTCGGGGTACTGTTGACGATCAAGGAACCGCTCAACACCGGTCCGGGCGGGCCTTGTGGACCGGCTGGACCGACGGGACCAATCGAACCCTGAGGACCGACCGGCCCAATGTCACCCGTAGCGCCTTGAACTCCCGGTGGCCCTTGCGGACCCGTCGGACCGGCGACGCCTTGAGGCCCTGGCGCGCCATCGACTCCAGCCGGGCCTTGAGGACCCGTCGCTCCGTCGATACCCGCGGGTCCGACGAGCGAGACGCCTGCAACCGGCCATTCGCCGCCGGACTTCGGCCCGTAGATTCGACTCGCGGCGGTATCTAGGTAGAAATCGCCGTCCACGCCGAGCGTGTTGACCGGCGCACTGCTGCCGTTGAGCACCGTCTTGCCGGCCGAGCCATTGGCTCCGGCAACACCGGCCTGTCCCTCAGGACCTTGCGGACCCGTTGGTCCCTGCGGCCCCGCGGGCCCCGTGGCACCAGACGCGCCGTCCGCACCAGTGGGGCCGACCAGCGAGACACCGGCGACGGGCCATTCGCCGCCGGACTTCGGGCCGTAGATCTGGCTAGCGGCGGTATCCAAGTAGAAATCGCCGTCCACGCCGAACGTATCGACCGGCGCACCACTACCGTTGAGCAGCGTCTTGCCGGGGGCGCCATCGGCGCCCGCAGGCCCAGCGGGTCCCTGAGGGCCGACGCCGCCGGCAGGTCCCGGGGGTCCTGGCGATCCAGCGGGGCCTTGGGGACCAACCGGGCCTTGGGCCCCCGTTGCACCCGGAGGCCCGGCCGGACCCTGAGGACCTTGTGGGCCAACCGCCCCGATCGTCACGTCCGCCGTAGCGATGGGGACCGCCGGGATGGCAGCGCTGGAAACCGCTAGCACATAAGTGCCGGGTGATGGCAGCGTAGCCAGCGTGGCGGTTATCCTTTGCGCGGTGAGATTGACGCTCGACGGGACTGTCGCGCCGTTGAATCGAACTACGTAAGTCCCCGAACCGAAATTGGTCACCGAGATGGTGAGCGTGTTCGCGCTGAGTTGGACGTTCAGTATGGAAGGCAGTCCAACGGCGGCATTCGCGAGACGTGGCGTCGCCAGCAGAGCCAGAGACAGCAACCAGAGCGTGGTCCGCAGGATCAGCGACTTGGTGAGAGCAACAGTAAGATGTCGCTGAACGGCTACGGCGGGGCACGCACGCTCTCGCATGGCGTTTATGGATTGGATGTTCATGGTGTTCCTTTCGCTTTCGATGCTGATGTTCATGTTAGAATGGGCTGTTCTGAGTGCAGGCTTCAGTCGCGTCGGCACAGAAATTGGTTCAGGCACCGCTCCGCCAGCGCTGCAATGGTGAACGAGGGATTGGCTAGGCCCATCGATCCTTCGATGAGAGCGCCATCAACGACGTACAGCCCCGGATGCCGTTTCACTTGGCCGTCAAACTCACAGGCTTTGCCCAGTACGGCCCCACCCAGCGGATGCGCAGAAACGTACGGATTGACGCTTAGCGTGAAGGATCCATTGCGCTGGTCTAACACCGATAGGGTCTGTTGGGCCGCCGCGAGAAAGTTTCCGAGACGAGGATCCGCGCCGGGCCAATTGAGCGTGACGGCATCTGCGCTGGAGTCGTAGGCGAACGAGCCGATCGCCGGCGGCATGCCAAGACTGGCGTAGTTGGCGAAATGCGGTGGAGCCCCGAACGCCCCAAGCGCATCGCGGATGTGTGGAGGCAGGACGAGTTCGACCAGGCTGGTGGGACCGAAAGGATTGCCGAGATCCTCCATGATAAAGTGTCCGGCCGGACCGCCCGTGCCCGAGTTCGTCAAAGGCAACGCGCCGCGCGTTACCGGGATGTCGCCGTTCGCCGCCCAATGCTGTCCGATGTGTTCGTTCAAAGTCGGCAGCGCGCCCGTGTCGCGCGCTCGGACGAGCAAGCTCGTCGTGCCGATCGAACCCGCGGCCAGGAACAGGTGCTTGCACGCGAAGTATTGCGGCCGACCGACGACTTGCCCGTCGTCGCCGAGGCGAAACGCCGTCACTGAGTAATGGCCACCGCGGCCGCGACCGATAGTCGTCACGCTATGTCGAGGAAGGATCTCGACGTGGCCTGTTGCTTCGGCGATCGCGAGGTAGTTGCGGTCGAGACTGCGTTTGGCGCCGCTGTTAAGGCCATAAAACGATTGCCCGGCGATGGCAGAGGCGACTGCCCTCCCGGCGATTTCGTTGCGCACGATGTCCCAGTCCACCGCCAGTTCGACCGGTCGGGTCGCAAATCCCGCGGTTTGGGCTTGCTCCAAGCTGACGCGGCTCGAGCGATAAAACTCGGTCGCCAGAAGGTCGTCCGGAAGTGGTGCCGAACGGAGGATTCGCTTTACGCGCGGATAGTACACGTCCTCCATTTCGTCGAAGTCGATTTGCCTCGGGAAGACGCGCCTAAACAGCTCGCGACGGGGTTTGACCATGATGGCGTTGAAGACTAGCGAGCCGCCGCCGACTCCCGCGCCGGCACCGATGTAGATGCCGTTGCCTTCGACGATTTCGAGGACGCCCAAATACCGGTCGATAGGCTTCACGAGTTGGGGCAAACCCAAGACGTCTTCCGCGGTGCGATCCCGCAACCAGTACGCGCGCCCGTCAGGATTTTCGAAGGTGGCGAACGTGTTGCCGTCGGACCGGATGGGCCAACGCCGGCCGCGCTCCAGCACCACGGTGTCGATGCCCGCCTGTCCGAGTCGAAGCGCGGCCACCGCGCCGCCAAACCCACTGCCAATGACGACAGCGGGAACAAAGTCCGACTGTCGCGCCCAAGCGCGCGAAGCTGGGTCGATCAGGCCCAGACCCGCCGCGGAGAGCAACCCGCCTCGGAGGAACTGGCGTCTTGAAGTCATCGCATTCACAACCTTTCGCGTGCGTTCTTGGGTACTGTCGTGGCATTGACCCCGGTGAGGCTTCATATCCGGATTCAGCGTTCGCTGTTACCTCCTACAACAGGAAAGCGAAGAGAACCTTACACGCCCCAAGTGGCCCAACGGATTTCTACGGTCCGCACTAAGCCTAACACCGCCAGCGCCGCCACCACGTCGTTCATCCCCGAACCCAGCGGACTCCAGTTGCTTCCGTTCCATTTCGCAATGCGGTTGGCCGGCACTCCGCCGGCCCTGGTGAATTCGCCTCCCGCGTACACGTTGGTACCCGACACTGCCAGCTCCCCAACCGCGTTGTTCATGCCCGCGCCCAGCGCGCTCCAGATGCTCTCGTTCCACTTGGCGACGTAGTTCGCCGGCACCCCGTCCGCCGTGGGAAAGTTGATGAAGGCGCCCCCGACAAAAACGTCATTGTCCGATGCGACCAGCGTGGTCACTCCGCTGCTCATCCCCGATCCCAGCGACTTCCAACTACTCCCGTTCCATTGGGAGAGATGTCTCGCCGGGATCCCGGCCGCCCCGGAGAAGTTGCCTCCCACGTACACATTGCTGCTCGACACCGCCAGCGCATGCACCCGGTCGTTCCCGGAGCCCAACGGGCCCAGCCCGCTCCAGTTGCTCCCGTTCCATTTGGCAATGTTGTTGGCCGACACGGCGCCGGCTCTGGTGAACCAGCCCCCCACATACACGTCACCACCTGACACCCCCAGGGCATTCACCTCGCCGCTCATCCCGGAGCCCAGCGCGCTCCAACTGTTCCCATCCCATTGCGCGATGTACTTGGCCGGCAACCCCCCCGCCTTCGTGAATTGCCCCCCTGCGTACAGGTTGCCGCCCGCCACCGCCAGTGCGGAGACCGCCGTGTCCATCCCCGAGCCGAGTGCTGCCCAGTTGCTTCCGTCCCATTTGGCAATGTTGTTGGCCGACACGACGCCCGCTTCCGTGAACCAGCCCCCCGCATACACGTCGTTCCCCGACACCACCATGGCATTCACCACCCCGCCCATCCCCAAACCCGGCACGCTCCAACTGCTTCCGTTCCATTGGGCGATGTATTTGGCAGCCAGCCCCCCCGCTTTTGTGAACTCGCCCCCTGCGTAGAGGTCGCCGCCCGCCACGGTCAGCGCCTTCACTGCGGCAGGGGCACCGGGGAAATCACCCCCCACGCCGGAGCCGAGCGCCGCCCAATTGGTTCCGTCCCACCTGGCGATGTTGGTGGCGGTAGTTCCACCCGCATTCTTGAAAACGCCTCCCGCATACAGGTCATTGCCCGATAACGCGAGCGCCAGCACAACTGGGGCAAGTGGGGAGTTGATGATCACGTCGCTTGCAGCGATCCCCGAGCCCAGTGCGCTCCAACTGCTCCCGTTCCATTTGGCTATCCGATTGGCAACGACGTCGCCTACCACGGTGAAAGCGCCACCGATGTAGAGGTTGCCCGAGCCATCCACCACCGCCGCGTAGACCGGGGCGTTCGCGCCGGGAATGCCTCCCATGCCGATCCAGTTGGCATCGCTGAAGGTCGGGTCAATGCGGATGGGATAAACGGCGTTACGATCATCCAGCACCACGGCCAATCCAGCTTCGGAGCATGGGTCTCCGGGATTGGATTCGTCGTTCACCTCTATCCGAGCCGACAGTTCCCGGCCCGTGGCATCAGTGACCTTCAAGCGGCGGTAGGCGATCCGGTGTCCTGGGTGTTGCAGCACCAGTTGCACGCCGTCAGCACTGGACTCGACCCGCGCTCCTGTCACGGCGAGGTCCACGCGCAGGCAGTTTGGGTTGAGAGGAAGCGCCGGCTTGTCCACCACCACAAAATCCTGCCGGACACCGTCCATGCTCACCGCGTACTCCTCCACCAACCCCGGTCGGATGAACCGGACCACCCGCTCCGCCACCGTGACGATTCCAGTCCTGGCCAAAGGGATGTGGCCAACTCGGGTCGCCACCACGCGGAACCGGCCGTTGACCTGCTCCGTCACCGTGGAGCCCAGCCACAACCCATCCGTCGTGGCCTCGCCCTCCAGCCGCTGAAACACACACTTCATCCGAGCACCGCCAGCCGTCTGACTCACCGCTAGGCCGTCGCCTCGGTAATCCGCGCCGGCCTTCGCGCCGATCTCGGACGAGGGGAGGGAAGAACGGGCGGGCGCCGGTGGCACTGCCCGCGCCGGGATAAACCCAATGAGTGCCAGTCCCAGGCAGGCCAGCGCCAGGCCGTGGCTGGCG
>DLVS01000423.1 GCA_003445095.1 Verrucomicrobiales bacterium | reverse complement strand
ACCGTTCGATCCCAACTTGGAAGTCGGCATGATGGTTGAGGTGCCGTCCGCCGCGATCATCGCGCATGAACTGGCCCCGCACGTGAGCTTCTTCAGCTTGGGGACCAACGACCTCACGCAGTATACGTTGGCGGTTGACCGGTTGAATCAACGGGTAGCCGCGCTGCACGCGCCGACGCATCCCGCAGTGATGCGGCTCATCCAAATGACGGCGCTGGCAGCCAAGGCCCATGGGAAATGGGTCGGGGTTTGCGGCGAGACAGCCGGTGATCCAGCCGTGATTCCGCTGTTGGTCGGACTTGGCGTGGATGAATTGAGCGTGACGCCAGCCCTTATTCCCGCAGCCAAGTTTCTCGTCCGGCGCTTGAAGCGCGACGAGGCGGCCGCGATGGCGCAGGCCGCTCTAAGATGCGGTCGCGCCGAGGAGATTCTCAGTCGGTCCCGAGCCCTGGCGTGTGCCGTCGCCCCGGAACTATTCGCCGGCGCCTGACGCGGACAACAGCGCCGAATCCAGCAACGGTAGCGGGGCGCGGCAGCGTGGACCCGCTAATCGGCCCTCCCACTGCTTTCGAATTGCGCCTGGTTTTCTAATCTCGACTTGCTCTGTCAGAGAGGAGCCTCCATCGACAGCTTCGATGGAGTTCGCGGCTACAATTCGGTTCGCAATCAGCCTTGAACTGTGGACCCGGGGCCGAAATTCTCCGCCGTTGTCGCCGCGGTCTGGAAATTCGAATGCCACCATGAAAGTTCTGATCCTTGCAGCGGGGTACGCCACCCGCCTCTACCCCCTCACCCTCACGCAGCCCAAACCACTGTTGCTTGTCGCGGGCAAACCCATGGTGGATTACGTCCTCGACAACCTGGCGCCCATTGAAGGGATCGATCATGTGTACATCGTGACGAACGCCAAGTTCGCCGGGCATTTCGAGACGTGGGCCGCTCGACATCGCGCCGCCAAGTCCGGGATCCAATTCACGATCATCAATGACGGTTCGACTGACGACTCCAATAAGCTCGGCGCGCTCGGTGATTTGAATTTGGTGTTGGAGCGCGCGCGACTCGACGATGACTTGATCGTCGTGGCGGGGGACAATTTGTTCAGCGAGTCCTTGGCGGGATTTGGGGCAGCTTGTAAACGGGCGGCCGGCCCCGTGCTCGGTATCTACGATGTGGGTTCGCTGGACGAAGCCAAAAAGTACGGTTGCGTCGACGTCGATTCGGCCGGTCGTTTGTTAAGCTTCGTGGAGAAGCCGGCGAATCCACCCAGCACGTTGATCGGTATTGCTCTGTACTATTATCCCAAATCGGTGTTGCCGCTGATTCGCCAATACATCGCGGAAGGAAATAATCCGGACCAGCCGGGACGGTTCGTGCAGTGGTTGTATCCCCGCCTGCCGGTGCATACGTGGACGGTTCCGGGAATCTGGTACGACATCGGTTCGAAAGAGACGCTCGAAGAAGCCAACCGCATTTTCAGCAAACGGTGAAGCGGTCGGTGTCACCGGTGCTCGAGGTCACACGGTTGGGAATCGTCCGAGGCGGGACGCGAATTCTCGACGAGGTAACGTGGCGTGTAGATCCAGGACAGCACTGGGTCATCGTGGGCGCCAACGGTTCCGGCAAAACCTCTCTGCTATCGGCGCTCACCGGTTATCTGATGCCGACCGAGGGTGAGATTGCCGTCTTGGGTCAGCGTTATGGAGAGACTGACTGGCGTGAATTAAGGAGGCGAATTGGTTGGGTGAGTTCCTCCGTGCGTCAATTGATGGCTGACACCGAACCCGCGTTGTTCACGGTCGCCAGCGGTCGCTATGCGATGATCGACTTTTGGGGTACGCCGTCAGCCAAAGACCAACGGGACGCCCGACGCTGGTTGGACCTCGTGGAAGCAGGGGCCCTGGTGGAACGCCCGTGGGCCGTGCTGAGCCAAGGGGAACGCCAAAGGGTCCTCATTGCCCGAGCTTTGATGGCCCGCCCGAAATTACTAATCCTCGATGAGCCCTGTGCGGGACTTGATCCGGTCGCCCGAGAACATTTCCTACAGTTTCTCGACCGGCTGGCCCGCCAACCGAGCGCTCCGGCGCTGGTGCTCGTGACCCATCATGTCGAGGAGATCACACCAGTATTTACCCATGCCTTGCTCTTGCGGAACGGGCGAGTGGTCGCGGCGGGTCCGTGCCGACAAGCACTAACTTCGTCGATGCTGAGTCGGGTGTTTGGCTCGGCCGTGCGGCTTGATCATCGTTCGGGCCAGTATCGGATGGCCGTGCGAAGCCGAAGTCGGCAGGTGATGTAAGTTGCGAAGGGCGCGCCGTATCGCGAGTTGGCGTTTTCCTACACGATTCATCGGTCGGAGTGGAAAGGTCATTGTCCCGAGACTTTCGGGGTTGCCGGAACCTGGGTGAGCGTCCAACCCGTTGACTCAGCCCCGCGTCTGGGAAACACTGACGTCGCCACCGAAGCAAGTCCCCGCAAACGGTTTTTCGGCGTGCCGGGGTTCACAGGTATCGCGCCAACGACTTCGATGAGTACTGGTGTCTCTCCTCCGCCGCGGATTCCCGATCATGAACTCCTCGAGATCATCGGGCGAGGGAGCTATGGCGAGGTGTGGCGAGCGCGCAACATTGTCGGCGCTGAACGCGCGGTGAAGGTGGTCTGGCGCGCGAGCTTCGGTTCCGACCGTCCCTACGAGCGGGAATTTGTCGGCATTCAAAAGTTTGAGCCGGTGTCACGCCGCCACGAAGGATTGGTGGACATTCTGCACGTCGGCCGCGCCGCAGATGACCGCTACTTCTATTACGTGATGGAGTTGGCCGACAACGCCACCAGTCCGGGCGCTTTTGAGATTGAAGCGAAAAGGGCTGAAACGGGCTACACACCGCTGACTCTGCGCGCCTTGCTGAAGGCGCGGGGGAAACTCCCCTTGTCCGAAGTGCTCGAGCTGGGCGTAGCCATGTGCGGCGCCTTGGGACACTTGCATCGGCATGGGCTGGTTCACCGCGACGTGAAACCCTCCAACCTCCTCTTCGTGGGCGGCCGGGTTAAGTTGGCCGACATTGGGCTGGTAGCTGCCATTGACGAAGCCAAGTCGTTCGTGGGCACGGAGGGCTACATCCCGCCGGAAGGACCAGGGGCACCTTCGGCCGATCTCTATTCGCTGGGC
>DLVS01000418.1 GCA_003445095.1 Verrucomicrobiales bacterium | reverse complement strand
CGCAGCGGCTTCGTTCAACAAGGCGCTAGAGCCAACGTCCCTGCTCGTCATGTCTCGTGCTGGCGCACGAGCCACGCCGATCAGTGCCGCGGCTCATCTTTAACGTTCTGCAACATGGTAAACGAGCGACATCAAGTTCTGATTGATCGACCCTTCTGGAGTCGGTTGGAGTTCGCTGCCTGTCGCTGGTTCGCTGCATCTGACGACCCTCGGCTCGGCAGGCTTTGGATTGATGGCTTCCTCCCCGAGTCGGTTACGGACACTCGATTCGGTGTCGATGTAGAGGGTGTAGCTTGGGTAGTAATGGGGAGAAGTCAGCATCAGTTTCGCTTCGTTGCCTCCATACCTCAGAAGCTCTTGCGAGCAGGCAGAGCTAACGTTGCTATCGATCTCATCCATTTGGATGAGGGGCAGCGAGTTCTTGAGTTGTCGGTTAGCTGGCCCACGGCTCTTGCCGAACAAATCGCTTCACACGAACCGCCGCCCCCTGTGTCGAGTTTGGGCGGGCCGGATCATCGGACGCTGGCTTCGCTACCAGCGCCCGTCCCCGGCGGCGGTCGGTGAGCTCGGGCGTTGGGCGACAAGATATCCATCATTGCAATAGTGACGAATCATCCGCTGGTTCCGTCTCGAAGTCTCCCTTGCCAAAGCTCCGACAAGATGAATTATCACAAGCGTAATGGCGATGGAGCACAGATTTAAGCCAGATGAATGGTTTCCGCGTGAAAAGCGAGGCACCTGCTTCGGAGGAGGCCCAAGCTCGAACTCGGACATGGTCGATCGCAAGATTGCTGAAAACATACAGCGTCGACTCGAAAACGATTGGGACAAGACCCACGAACTGTTTCAAAGCTATGCAAATGCCCTGGCTAAATATATGTCGATCACGGAAGCCGAGGGACGCGCCAACCGACTGTTCAACGAGCTTTGCTTTACTTGCCAACCGGGTTTCAGGCTCCAATTTCGTGGTTCGAAGGTTTATGTTAAAGGAAGGTGGCACATTCCGGACCCCACAACTCAGGACATCATTTACATAAAGCGTTTCATTAAAGCTGCAAATGGGGAGACCCCAGAGACCCTGGTTTGCAATCGATGCTTATCCGTAATTCGCAAAATAAAACAGGTCGACCATGAATCAAGGTGCTGTCGGAACCGTAATGTTCCGCCTTCGCCGAATTGATTCCGCTGGGAGACTTGCCCAGCAGGTTGCGAGACAAATGAACACGCCCAACAAGATCGCTTCACACGAACCGCAGCCGCCCGTTTCGAGGTCGGGCACTCCAGTTGATCGGACGCTGGATTCGCTGCAAGTGCCCGGTTCCGGCGGCGGTCGGTGAGCTCTGGCGTTGGGCAGTGTGATTGTACGCCTACTATGTCGCTCCAGAGATACAAGACCAACTATCGCCTTTGGTTGAGCGCATCGCTCATTTTGTTTCTCGTTGCGTGTCTCCTAGGTGTTTGGCGCGGAATTGCAATCGCCGCTTTTCTTTTTTCTGAAGGCCGGTACGAAGAAGGTCTCCCTCTGATCATTGAGCTACTTAAGTACATTGGTCTGCCAGCGCTTCTTTGCGGGTGGGTATTCCAGTCGATAGTTGTTATGGTTGTACGCGGTCGCAATCGTCGTTTGAAACGAAATGCCCAACAATATCGCTCCACCGGAACCGCCGCTGCCCGTTTCGACTTCGGGCGCTCCGGTTGATGGGATACTGGATTCGCTGCCAGCGCCCGCTTCCGGCGGCGGTCGGTGAGTTCGGGCGTCATCTTGCGCGATGGGCATTTCACCTGACTGGGAGTTCTTTGGTGCGACACCAGACGGGCACTCATTTCAGATTGGCGGTCTTGATGTTTGGAAGCATGAGTGGAGAGACACCAAAGAGAGAATTCATGTGCGAGACCCGCGCTATGGTCAGGATTTCACGTTTCATGTTTACGAGATTGGCCGCGCCGAGCGTATCGTCAGATTTGCTGCCGGTGAGTTCTCAAACTGCTTGTGGGGATGTTATCTAAAGAGACGAGTTGATGCCTAACAATAAGATCACTGCACACGAACCGCCGCCCGTCGTTTTGAGTTCGGCGCGCCGATTCGACAGACACCGGATTTGCTGCCGACGCCCAGTTTCGGCGGCGGTCAGTGAGCTCGAACGTTAGGCGTTGCTACGCGCATCCACTGAACCCACTGAACAAAGTCGTGACAAATCGTCACTAATTTCTCAAGCATCACTCGTATGCCAGTCAAAGCTCGAACAGTCATCATGCTCTTCCGGATCGTCGCGTTCCTTTTCGCGCTGACGGCCATCCTCTCACTCGTTGCAGCATACGAGGCGCATCAAGAAGGCAAGAGTATGCGGATGTATATCGTGCGGGGCGTGCTCTGGGCTTCATTTTGCATCGTCTTCGTAAGCGTCGGTCGAATCAAACGCCGAGCGATTCAAGCAGACGAAGACGCATCATCTAAACATCCCAATGACCGCAACGGCTAACGATGAACGGGCTATGAGCTTTGCACGGTCATTGAGGATTTGGGCAGGGAGGTTTTTCGTGATGAAACAGGAGCGTTCATTCCCTCGCGCAGTTTCACCGAGGCCGAGAAGAATCTCGGAGTTGCGCGAACGTCATCGGCGGCTGGCTCCCGTC
>DLVS01000123.1:2936-3122 GCA_003445095.1 Verrucomicrobiales bacterium | reverse complement strand
AGGGCCGCGGTGGAACACAGCCCCACCACCAGGTAGGGACGAGTTTCACCTCGTCCCCATCTAGTCCGTAGCGCGTGAAGCTGCCCCGATGACGGCCAGGGAAACCTCACGCGCCAAACACGTCCCTCGTTCCCCGTCGCGAAGTTCACCGGCCAAGCGGAATTGAACAGGGCCGCGGTGGAACAC
>DLVS01000123.1:0-2637 GCA_003445095.1 Verrucomicrobiales bacterium | reverse complement strand
CTTCGTGGCAGTCTGTCGCCCAGATGCCTTCGGAACTGCCGCCCAGTCGCCGCGAATTTCTCCGAACTCTCGCAGCGGCGGGTACTGCGTCCACGCTCGCCGGCTGCTCCACCCCCCAGGGGCCGAAGTCTAACCCGATCGTGCAGGAAAACCGCCGACCCGGCTCACCCGACTGGCTGCTCACACACACGGGAGTGGACCCGGCCACGCGCTGGCGTTGTCCCTGGATTGAAGGTTATTGCTCGCACACCTCGATCCGGGCTGGAGAAGACCTGACCCTCTTTGTTAGCACCAACCCTGCGTCTCCATTCCGGGTCGAGTTCTTCCGACTCGGTTGGTACGGCGGACTCGGGGCACGCAAGCAGCGTGAAATCGGCCCATTGTCCGGAAGCGTTCAACCCGATCCGCCCGTCGGACGAGCACGCCTCCGCGATTGCGCCTGGGAACCGGCGGTTACCGTGCGAATTCCGCGCGACTGGTTGAGCGGCGTTTACTTGGGAAAGCTGACCGCGGAGCGAGGCGGCTGGCAGAGCTACGTTGTCTTCATCGTTCGCGATGATCGGCGGGCCGATTTCGTTTTCCAGTGCAGCGACAACACATGGCAGGCCTACAATCGTTGGCCGGATCACTTCAGCCTCTACGATGACGGGAAGAACGAGTGGTACTGGGGCGGGGGTGTCGAGGTCGGCTTCAACCGCCCGTACGGCCGTTACTGTCAAATCTTCGACGCGCCGCAGTCGCAGGGTTCCGGAGAGTTCTTGTTGTGGGAATTTCCCATCGCATTTTGGCTCGAACAACACGGATACGACGTCACCTACATTTCGAATCTCGATACGCATACCGATCCGATGGGGCTGCGCCGCGCGCGTGGATTTCTATCGGTCGGCCACGACGAATACTGGACCTTGGATATGTTCCGGAACGTCCAAGCGGCCATCGCCGCGGGGGTCAACGTTGCCTTCCTCTCGGGCAACACGTGTTGCGGTCGAATCGCGCTCTCTCCCGATGGTCGCGACCAGCCGAATCGAATCTTCGAACGCATCGGCGTCTTCGGTCCGCCAGGCGGTACTCGCGATTTTGTGGCCATGGCATCGTTGCCGCACGAACGGCCCTACGCGAACGAACTCGTGGGCGCGCTCAGCACCGGTCCGGTCACCGGCGGCGCGGACTGGGCCTGTTCCTTGCCTGAACATTGGCTCTTCGCCGACACGGGAATGCGCCGTGGCGACGCGATTCCCGGACTCGTTGGCTGGGAATGGCACGGTGACCCGGCGCCAATTCCTGGTCTGGAGATTGTTGCCACCGGTCCAACTCAAGATGCTCCAGGCAAACCCAACGGCGGCGTGTTCACTGCCACGGTGTATCCCGGCCCGCGCGGCAACCTCGTCTTTAATGCTTCGACCATTTGGTGGGGCGATGGTTTGAGCGCGCCGCCCGGTTACCTGCGCCCAAGCGTGTACACCACACCGCAGGGACCCGATCCGCGTGTTCAGCAAATCACCCGCAACTTCCTTCAGCGCGCCCTTCACTCGTAATTGCTTCGCTGCGTCTCTCCACAAAACTCTCATGGTCCAACTCCAATTCGAAGTCTGTGTTGATTCCGTCGAATCCGCGTTAGCTGCGGAAAGCGGTGGAGCGGATCGTCTGGAACTGTGCTCGGCGCTGGGCGAAGGCGGCCTCACGCCAAGCCTCGGCCTCATGGAAGTCGTCCGCGCTAGGGTAAAAATCCCTCTCGCGGTCATGCTCCGTCCACGCGCCGGAGACTTTTGTTATTCGCCCGACGAATTCGAAGTGATGCGCCGCGATTTGCGCGCGCTCAAGGAACGCGGGGCCAACATGTTTGTTTTCGGGCTGCTCAACTCGGATGGCCATGTCGATGCGACCCACACTCGCGAGCTGATCGAACTCGCCCGGCCGCTCCCGGTGACATTTCATCGGGCGTTCGATTTGACGCGCGATCCGGTCGCGGCGCTCGAAACGCTGATTCAATTGGGCTGCGAACGGATGCTGACTTCGGGACAGGAAAAATCGGTGCTCGAAGGACTCGAACTCATCAGCGAGCTCGTGCGACGTGCGGGGGAGCGGATCATTGTCGTCCCGGGTGGCGGTATTACCGAACGAAACCTGCCGCGCATTTTACGAGAGTGCGCGGCGCGGGAGTTTCATGTCTCGGCGAGTGGCACGCGGGAGAGTCGCATGGAATTTCGCAACACGCGGGTGCCGATGGGCCGGACGCTCGCGCCGTCCGAATATGCCCTGTCGGTTGCTGATGCAGCCCGCGTGCGTCGCTTTCGCGATCTCGCCGGTGGGGTGTGACCCTCAACTACGTGGATTCCGGTATCGGCAGGCAGCGTTAAGGCTTCGGCTCACGACGACGGTGAATCGGCCTCGCGACCGATCGCCTCCACCGGGCAGCCCTCGAGCGCTTCTTTCGCAAGTTGATGTTCCGTGTCCGTGGCCGGCTGGCGAATCACCACGGAGAATCCCAGGTCGTCGTGCCGCCGGAAAATTCCGGCAGCCGTTTCGCGGCAAATATCGCAATCGATGCATTCACTGGTGACGTAATAGGGGCCGGGCGCGTTTTCGGCCAAGCGCAGATTGGGAAGAGCCATAATCGTTACTTTGTGGAAGTGGAGA
>DLVS01000725.1 GCA_003445095.1 Verrucomicrobiales bacterium | reverse complement strand
TCGCGGAGTGGCCATTTTGGGCGTTCCCTTTTTGCGAGAACATCGGCTCACACCCGTGGCTTCATTGTCGCTGACCAAGCCTGGTGCCTCCCTCATTCTAAACTGGAGCAACGTGCCTGCAGCCACGGGCGGTTACCGAATCTATCAAGCGAGTTCGGCGTCCAGCCAAACCTGGAATTCCATCACGAACCTCCCGGCGGGAACAACTCAGTGGACGGTTCCCGCCGACACGTCTCTCAACGGCAGCAATGCGTTTATGATCAAATGTCGGGAGCTTAAGTCTAATGGTTCGGGCAGTTATCATAACTTGAGTGTTGGGACCATCTCCAACGAATTGAACTATCCATGAGAACACACCTATTGCTAATTGGCCTCGGGACGTTTCATTGCGCAGCAGGCCCCTTTATTAACTTGACCTTCGATGAGCCGGATCTCTCCGGCCCTTTAATCCCCGCATACCCCGGCGGTCCGTTGCGGGGCAACACGGACCAAATCCTTCGAGGATGGACGGTGACACTGGCTGGGGAAGTGCAGTCAACAATGTACTACTCCCCACCTGGAATCGGCAGCGGCGGCCCGGTGAACCTTTGGCAACGAGATCCGGGTGCCATGTCACCTTTTGGGCCCTACGAAGTCTTCATGGCTTCGCGGTTTCCTGAGCAGCCTGAAATCCGACTTAGCCAGACAGCAACAATACCCGACGATGCGAAATTTCTATGGATTTTGAGCTTAGGGTATGTCGAGGCCTATGCCGATGGTACGAAAATCGGCGAAGTGAATCCCGTCCAAGGGACATTCGGATTCCTGAATGTCGCTCCCTATGAAGGGAAGGACGTGTCCCTCGAATTTGTCCTTCCACCCGGGCTTGCAACCCGGTTTGACATTGTAGGTTTCACTTCGGTTCCCGAACCTTCCACTTGGGCACTGCTCGGCCTTGGGTTGGGTGCGCTAGTCTGGCATTTTCGGCGGCAACGGTGAGGTGGCTTCTACCCTGGCTCCAAGCTCGTGTCGCGGAGTGGCCATTTTGGGCGATCCCTTCCTGCGGGAACATCGGCTCGTGCCAACGCCGTTTCTCATTCAGAGCAAAATCGGAATCCAACTGAAGCTGACTTGGGGCCACGTTCCCGCGGCGACGGGCGGCTATCGAATCTACCGGGCGAACTCTGCGACCAGTCAGGTCTGGACTCCGATCCAGGATATGTCGCCAGGAACGACCGAATGGAATGTAACCACCTTGGAGTCTTTGGGGAGTGTCAACGCCTTCATGATCAAATCCAGGGAACTGAAGACGACGGGCGCTGGCAGTTATCATAATTTGAGTGTAGGAACAATTTCTAACGAATTAACTTATCCATGAGACTGATTTTATCGCTGTTATTATTCGGAGCCGTTCAATGCGCGGCCGACCCATTTATAAATCTGACGTTTGATCAGCCAGACTTGAGTGGCCCTCTCATCCCGCTGCAGCCCGGCGGTCCCTATGAAGGAAACACCGACCAACTCTTGCGCGGGTGGACCGTCACGATTGATGGCCTGTCCCGGTCGCGCGTTGTGTTTTCGCCTCCACAAACTGGGATTGGCGGACCAGTTAACCTGATGAACCGTCGTCCCCTTGATACGACCTCACCGTTGGGACCGTACTCACTGGAGCTATTCTCTCAGTTCCCGGCCCAGCCAGATATCCGACTCAGCCAGACCGCAACCATGCCCGACGATGCGACTTTCTTGTGGATTGCCAGTATCGGATATATACAAGCATACGCCGATGGCGCGAAGATTGGCGAAGTCAATCCGGTCTTTGGCACATGGGCATTCCTCAGCGTCGCTCCCTATGCAGGGAAGGAGGTAACCCTTGAATTCGCCCTGCCGCCCGGGGGAGCGGCCGAATTCGATATCATTGGATTTACCACGATCCCGGAACCCTCCACGTGGGCGCTGCTGGGCTTTGGGTTGGTCGTGGTGGTCTGGCAGCTTCGGCGACAACTATGAGACGGATTCTACCCTGGCTCCGTGAGCGATCTGGTGCCGCGAAACGGTCATTGGGGATGATCACTTTTTGCCAGAACACCGACTCAGTCCTGTAGCTTCGCTGTCCCTGAACAAGCCCTCAACGTCACTCATTTTATCCTGGAGCTACGGACGGTCACCGGGTTTATTGAGCTAGTTTAGCATCAAGCCAGACTTGGACTCCAATCAAGGACCTTGCGGCGGGCACGACTCAATGGACGGTTCCGGCAGTCGATTCTCTCAATGGGAGCAATGCCTTTATGATCAAATGCCGGGAGCTCAAAGCTACCGGAGCGGGCAGTTATCACAATCTCAGCGTAGGAACTATCTCTAACGAAATGAGCTATCCATGAAAACCCAATTGTTACTCATCAGCTTCGTGACGTTTTCTTGCGCCGCTGATCCGTTTATAAATCTTGATTTCGACGATCCGGATTTGAGTGGACCGCTGATCCCACTACAGCCTGGCGGACCCTATGAAGGCAACACCGACCAACTCCTGCGCGGTTGGTCGGTAAGCGTCGGTGGCCAGAGCCAATCAAGAATGGTGTTTTCTCCACCGCAGACCGGAATTGGCGGCCCGGTTAACCTGATGCACCGCCGCCCGCTCGACACGACTTCGCCGTTGGGGCCCTATTCATTGGAGTTGTTTTCACGATTTCCTGAGCGGCCTGAAATTCGACTTAGCCAGACCGCGACGATGCCTGACGACGCAACTTTCATGTGGATCGCCGGCGCTGGCTACGTCCAAGCCTATGCCAATGGCGCCCTGATCGGTGACGTCGGTGGTGAAAACTCATGGTCGTTTCTCGATGTAACTTCACTCGCCGGAAAAGAAGTTACTTTGGAATTTGTTCTCCAACCAGGGCTGGCAGCCGAATTCGACGTTGTGGGCTTCACTTCGGTTCCCGAACCTTTTACTTGGGCGCTCCTTGGCCTTGGATTGGGTGCGCTAGTTTGGCAATTTCGGCGGCAACGGTGAGGTGGCTTCTACCCTGGCTACAAGCTCGTGTCGCGGAGTCGCCATTTTAGGTGATCCCTTCCTAAGGGAACATCGACTCGCACCAACGCCATTCCTGATTCAGAGCAAAATCGGAATCCAACTGAAGCTGACTTGGGGCCATGTTCCCGCGGCGACGGGCGGCTATCGAATCTACCGGGCGAACTCTGCGACCAGTCAGGTCTGGACTCCGATCCAGGATATGTCGCCAGGAACGACCGAATGGATTGTAACCACCTTGGAGTCTTTGGGGGGTGTCAACGCCTTCATGATCAAATCCCGGGAACTGAAGACGACGGGCGCTGGCAGTTATCATAATTTGAGTGTTGGGACCATATCTAACGAAATGAGCTATCCATGAAAACGACATTGTTACTCGTCGGGCTTGGGGCCATCCATTGCTCGGCCGATCCATTTGTCAACTTGACCTTTGATGATCCAGATCTGAGTGGGCCATTAACTCCTGTTTTCCCCGGGGGCCCTTTGGAAGGAAACACAGATCAGCTTTTGCGCGGTTGGACAGTTGCTATCGACGGTCAGGTTCAATCGCGGATGGTGTACTCACCGCCCGGAACCGGCAGCGGCGGTCCGGTCAACCTCTTGCAAGGCATTTCTCCGTTTGGTCCCTACGAAATATACATGTTTTCGCGGTTCCCTCAACAGCCGGAGATTCGAGTCAGCCAAACGGCGACGATGCCGACTGTCGCGACCTTTCTGTGGATCCACGGAACCGGATATATCCAGGCTTACGCAGACGAGACGAAAATTGGCGAAGTTAATACAGTCTTCAGCACCTATGCATTTCTTGATGTCTCCTCCTACGCCGGAAGGGAAGTGACCCTGGGATTTATTTTACCACCCGGCGGGAGAGCCGAATTCGACATTGTAGGTTTCACCTCCGTTCCTGAGCCGTCCACGTGGGCGTTGCTCGGCCTTGGGTTGGGTGCGCTCGTGTGGCAGTTTCGGCGGCGAGGATGAGGTGGCTTCTACCCTGGCCACTTCAGCAACCTCGTGTCGAAGGCGTCAGGCAGGCAACGGGGTCACCCATTAGCAACGGGAACCGTGCAAGCGCCGGCTGATGATTCCAGCTTCGGCGGCCGCATCCGGGTTCGGCTCCCATGGTAGAATAGCTGCCCTCGGCCGTCAGGGTTCTGCGGAGGCCCTCGCCCCCAGAACGACAGGCGAGGGCGCCGGGGCGCCGGCGGCACGATCGCGGAGCAAATGTCCGGAGGCGCCCGATTTGGCCTGAGCACCGAAACAAAATCCGTTGACGCCTCCCCGCACGTCGTCGCCACCTTCTCGGCACCGATGTTCAGCGCTGCCAGGGTTCTTGCTGCTAAATGCCACTAACGGACTTTCAACGGCCAGGATTGGCGGCCCTCATTCGATGGGGCGGGGGTTGGCTCGGGCCTCTGCTGGGCCATTGGGTCAACCTCAACCCCGATGATCTGATCGCCACGGCTCGTCGCCGGGCCCAGCTGGAAGACTTCGGCGAACCTGATTTCGCCTCCGCCCTGCGAACGTTGCTAACCGCCTGTGAATCGGAGGCGCAGCTCAA
>DLVS01000375.1 GCA_003445095.1 Verrucomicrobiales bacterium | reverse complement strand
AGTCTGTTGACTACCCTCATAGGGGTGGACCGGCTTGTCCAGAAATTAGCCGAAGCCAGCAGCAAGACCCGCTACGTCTTTGAAGCTGGTGCTACCGGCCCAGAGCACGCCCCACGTCCGGCATCAGCCCCACCGTCAACCCAAAGTAGTGACAGACCTCGTCGGGAGGGCCCTGGAACGACTCTCCGGGCGTCACCGGGCACTGCTTGGTTGGGCAGATTCAATTCCGTTCATGATTTGCATGCAGAAAATCGCCGAACGATCCCCTGAGTTGAAGCTTGAATGGCATTGCGCGCCCGACTTGCAATAGCCCAGTGCTGCAACGGTACGCCCCTGAGTCGTTCTTCGATGAGATGTTTACGGAGACAGGCGAGGTCCGGCCTCACTACCGCCGGTTCCGACAATGCTTCGCCGGCCTGAGTCCGGAGGAATTCGACCGCAAGCGGGAAGCCGTGGACCTCGCGTTCTTGCGCCAAGGGGTCACGTTTAACGTGTACGGTGACTCGCAGGGCACCGAACGCATCTTCCCCTTCGACCTCGTCCCGCGAATTATTCCGGCGCACGAATGGGAATTCCTGGAACGCGGACTCACGCAACGGATCACCGCCCTGAACCTGTTTCTCCACGATCTTTATCACGAACAACGGATCGTCAAAGAAGGGATCGTGCCGCCCTATTTCGTCCTTTCGGGAAAGCACTTCCGACGAGAATTCGTCAACTGCAACGTTCCGAAGGATATCTACATCCACGTTTGCGGTTCCGATCTGATTCGCGGCGCCGACGGCAAGTACTTGGTGCTCGAAGACAATGCGCGATGCCCGAGTGGCGTTAGTTACGTGCTGGAGAATCGGCGGGCGATGCAGCGAACGTTTCCGGCTATGTTCGAGCAAGTCGGAGTCCAGCCGGTGGCTCATTATCCGCAGGAGCTGCTCAAAATGCTTCAGTACATCGCGCCCGCCGGAGTCGCCGATCCGACGGTAGTGCTTCTCACGCCGGGGGCTTACAACAGCGCCTACTTTGAACACACCTATCTGGCTCGGCAGATGGGTATTGAGATTGTTGAGGGCCGGGACCTGCTGGTGCGGGACGCGCGCGTCTATATGCGTACCACCAAGGGCTTGCAGCAGGTCCACGTGATTTATCGGCGCATCGATGACGACTTCATCGACCCCACGGTCTTTCGGCGCGACTCGATGCTCGGAGTTCCGGGTCTGGTCCATGCCTATCGCGCGGGCAATGTGTCGTTGGCGAACTCAATCGGCACCGGAATCGCTGACGACAAGGTGGTGTACCATTTTGTTCCGAAGATGATTAAGTTTTACCTGGATCAGGACCCACTCATCGAGAATGTGCCGACCTACTTGGCCAGTGAGGAGGACGATCGAACCTACATTCTCGAGCATCTGGACCAGCTAGTGGTGAAGGCGGCCAACGAGTCTGGCGGTTACGGAATGCTGATCGGCCCGAAAGCCACACGGGACGAAATCGCGGTCTTCCGAAAACGAATCGAGGCGGACCCGCGAAATTACATCGGACAGCCGACGATCTCTTTGTCGCGCCATCCCACCTACGTTTCAGGCGGAGAGTTCGAAGGACGCCACGTGGATTTGCGGCCCTTCATTCTGTACGGGGAGAAGATTGTCATCGTTCCGGGAGGATTGACTCGCGTCGCTCTACGCAAGGGTTCCTTGGTCGTCAATTCGTCCCAAGGAGGAGGCAGCAAAGACACTTGGGTCCTCTATGGCGACGAATAGGCGCGTGGCGATCCAACCGAACGTATCCCTTTTCCTATGTTGAGTCGTGTTGCCAACTGTCTGTATTGGATGTCGCGGTACGTCGAGCGGGCGGAGAACACGGCCCGCCTCGTTAACACCAACCTCCAACTGCTGCTCGATTTAAGGAACCTTGACGAACAGCGATTGGCCGAACATTGGCTGCCGATTGTGCAAGCCACCGGCGACGAAGAAGCCTTCTTCAAACTGCATCCGCGAGCAACCGGGGCAGCCGTCACTGAGTTTTTGGTGTTTCAAGCGGAGAATCCCAACTCCCTGGTTCAATCCATCTGCCAGGCGCGCGAAAACGCCCGCATGGTCCGGGACCAACTTACCTTCGAGCTCTGGGAGGAGTTGAATCGTCTCTACTTGTTCGTCATCTCGCCGCGCGCGCGCGAAATTTGGCGGAGTAGCGCGAACGAATTCTTCCAGGAGATCAAAGCGAGTTCGTTGCACCTCATTGGCATTACCTACGCCACGCTGCTGCACAACGAAGGCTGGCACTTCTTGCAGGCCGGGAAATTTATCGAACGCGCCGACAAAACCTCACGCATCGTAGATGTCCGCTACCAGAGCCTTCCGGATCGAGGTTTGCCGACGGCCGTGAGCCAAGAGGATACTCTGGAATGGTCGGCGATTCTCCGTTCCTGCAGCGCCCTGGATTCCTACAAATCCATTTATGGCGCCGAAGTAACGCCGAAGTTCGTGGCGGAATTCCTCCTCTTGAATGCCGATTTTCCGCGCTCCGTTTTGTTTAGCGCCGCCGAGCTGAACCAGTCGCTTCGGCGCATCTCAGGGGTTCCCGAGGGCCGCTTCACTAACAACGCGGAAAAATTGGCGGGCCGACTGGTGGCGGAACTTCGCTTTTCGACCATTGACGAGGTTTTTGAGCAGGGATTGCACACGTATCTCGACGTGTTGCAGCAGAAGCTCAACTTGATCGGCCACGCCTTGTTCGAGGCCTACATTTTCCAATCCTTCAACTCGCTCGAGGACGAAATCCTCGTGCAGCAGGAGGAACAGCAACAGCAGTAGTCGTCCGCCCGGACGAATTTCCACCGTAGAGCTTTTCCATGAAGCGCATCGGCATTCTTACTGCCGGGGGTGATACCCCGGCCCTCAACGCGACCATTCAGGGAGCCGTCGCCCGAGCCAACCAACTCAAGGTCGAAATCGTCGGGCTCATTAAGGGGTTCAATAGCCTCTTCAACCCGCGTGTTCCTCACGTGCTGCTCAATCCCCTTTATCAAGAAATTCCGGAGATCGATCCGACCAAGGGCGGGACCCTGATCGGATCGTCCCGTGACTTCGTCGATCCCGACAAGAAAGAGGAACTGGACCTCATTGTCTCCCGGCTGGAGCGGCTCAAAATCGAAGGACTCATTTGCGTGGGTGGTGATGGAACTCTGAACGGGCTCCAGCCTCTGGCCGAGCGTTTGCCCACCGTCTTAGCCCCGAAGACAATCGATAATGACCTCGGACTCAATTATCCGAGCGAGCCCGACGAGTGGGTACGGGTGAATGATGCCGCAGCCAAGGGCGGGTTCCGTTACAAGCGGACCGATTCTCGCGCAGTCTTCAATCTAGAGCACATCGTCAATTATGTGACTCCCGGTTATGCCACTTCGGTTTTCGTGTCGGCCTCCGGTGTGGAGCGCATTCGCACCACGGCGGAAAGTCATCGCCGCATCGCCATTATCGAAGTGATGGGCCGCCATTCCGGTTATATCGCTCTGGGCTCCGCCTATGGTCGTCCCGACCTGATTCTCGTCCCGGAACATCCGCTGGACCTCGAACACCTCGTCGAGCGAGTGAAGCAGATCTACGACCTGCAAAAGAACGTCGTCATCGTCTGCGGTGAGGGCATTGTCGATGAACACGGCAACGAACTCGGTGACGAGGTCAAATCCTACGACCCGGCGGGCAACGTGGCTTTGTCCGGTGCCTCCGAGGCGCTGCGATCACGCCTCATCAAGATGATCGGCGACAAGTACTTCCAGGACTACCGTCGCGGCGAATCGGCCCGCGAAGCGATCTTCACCCGTAAGGTCGGCCACACCCAGCGGGGCGGACGGCCCATTCTTTTCGACCGCTTCTACGCCGCGCTCCTCGGCGCAAAGGCCGTCGAGCTTNNGAGCGAGTGAAGCAGATCTACGATTTGCAAAAGAATGTCGTGATCGTCTGCGGCGAGGGCATCGTCGACGGCCAAGGCCGCGAGCTAGGCGCGGAAAGCAAGACGAGTGATCCGGCCGGCAACGTGCAGTTGACCGGCGCCTCGGAAGCGCTTCGCAACAAGCTGATCCAAATGATTGGTGACCGATACTTCCAACTCTATCGACGGGGCGAATCCGCTCGAGAGGCGATCTTCACCCGCAAAGTCGGCCACACGCAGCGCGGCGGGCGCCCGATCCTGTTCGACCGCTTCTACGCGGCTCAATTGGGAGCGAAG
>DLVS01000736.1 GCA_003445095.1 Verrucomicrobiales bacterium | reverse complement strand
AGTGGATCGGCATGACGTTGAGCCGGTAGAAGAGGTCAGCCCGAAATCGGCCCGTCTGGATCGCGGCCCGCAGGTCGCTATTGGCCGCGGCGAGAATTCGTACGTCGGCCTGACGAGTCTGGCGTCCACCGACCGGTCGGAACTCCTTCTCTTGGAGGAGCCGAAGTAGTTTCACCTGGGCGGGGGAAGGCAGACTATCCACTTCATCCAAAAAAAGCGTCCCCTGCTCGGCTTCGGCAACGAGTCCTTCGGCGGCTTTGCTGGCGCCGGTGTAAGCGCCGGCGGCGTGACCGAAGAGTTCATTCTCGACCAGTTCGGCCGGCAACGCGCCGCAATTGACCGCGACAAACTGACGGCACGCCCGCCGGCTCAAGTAGTGAATCGCCCGGGCACACAATTCTTTGCCCGTACCCGTCTCTCCCGTCAGCAGCACGGCCACATCGTGTCGCGCGATCTGCGGAAGCTTCTCCAAGGTGGCAGCGAAAGCCGCGCTGTGACCGATCATTCCGCGCAATCCCAGCCGTTCTTGCAACCGGGCCGCCGCCCCAGCCGGAATTTCAGCCAGAGCGTGCGTCGAACCGACAGAGTCAGTCGCGGGCGATGCACCGAGAGAAGGCACGTGATGATCGCGGTTAGTTGCTGGACCCACACAACGTGATTCGGCGGCCGCGGCTTACAATCTTTTTCTGGGTCGGGAGGACTCCCACAGCGCGGTCGGAAGTGCGCGTCGTCGGCTCTTTTGTGTCCGTCCGCGTTATTGTTGCGCTGGGCTCTGGGATCCTGATTTAGACGGCGGGAGTCGACCACCACCTCCATTTCGCGGCGCCTTATTTTTGATCGCGTGCGATTTTTCGAGACATCGCTGGCACTCTGTTCTTCGATCGGCCGGTGCCTGAACCAAACCACCTAGTCCGTCGACCGCACTTTCAGGACTCAGGCTTGGTGAGCGAATATCCGCGGGGCGACCTTTCCGACGCGTTTATAAACGGATCCGCACTGCCGTTCGGGCCATTCAATGATTATTTATGAGCGATTGCTTAATTGATTTTCGGCCTCCAGAAAAGCGACGAAGTCGTTTGGCAGCGGATTGGCTAAAGTTTTTTCCCGACATGCACGTGACGACGCTGGATGAACCGGCGTTTTCATTGGTGATCTCTCGGGGGGATGACCTTGGGTTATGGGGTCTATTTCGCGACCCTGGTTCCGCGACCGTCGTTGCTTTAGCGGGAAGGATTGCCCTCGACGAGGCCGAGTGGAAAGCCGCCGAAGAGGTTCGAGGAGTCGGAGGGCTGGCTTGCAAAGCGATCTTTGCGCGGTACCAACGAGGGGGGATCGACGAGTTAAAGAGCCTCAACGGAAATTTTTTAGTGGTCCTGCACGACGCGGCTCTCGGTCGAGTGCACCTCGTTACTGATCGCTGCGGCATGGTACCCGCATTCCACACGATGAGCGCCGAGTCTAGTCCGATATTCTCGACGCATCCTGACCTGCTGGCTCAAGTGACGGAAAGTGCGCCGGACTTTGACCTGACTTCCCTCGGCGAGTTTCTCGTCGCGGGCAAAGTTTCATTCCCCAACAGCTACTACCAAGGGGTTTCCTCCCTCGACACCGGATCGATTTACACCATCGATGTTCACGGACCGCGCGCAGTGCTCGCAAAACCAATGCGCCATTTTAGGATGGAATATCGGCCCGATGACCGCAGCAATGAGTGGGACTTAGCCGAGAAATTGGGCGAGGCCTTTAAGAACTCGGTCCGTCGCCGCACGCTGCCTCGGCTGGGGCGCACAGCCTTCTCGCTGAGCGGCGGATTGGATTCCCGGATGCTCCTGTGCGCCTGCCCGGAGGACGTCAAACCGCTGACGTTTTCATTTTTCGACGAGGAAAACTTAGAGTTCCGGACTGCCCGCGCGATTGCGGCTGCCGAGGGGGCGCCGTTTCTCCCTATTCGGCGCGATCCCGAGCATTACGGCAACGCGGCGGAACTTGGGGTTAAGATCCATGGCGGCATGGGAAGCCTGGCAAATAATCACTTTCTGGGATTTCGAAATGCGCTGGCCGCCGAGGGGATTCAGAACATCGTTACCGGATTTTATTGCGACTATTTCTTCAAGGGCCTGGCTTTGGACCGGCGGAAGGTCAAGTGGTTCCAAACCGCGGTACCTAGTGGATTTTCGCAGGAGTGGTATCGGCCAATCATTCCCGTGGCTTCGGAGAGTGGCCGCGGAGCTCTGGAGCGACTGGAGCAGGCATTTCCGGCGTCTCGGCGCAATTTCGGATCCGACGCAGACCGGCTTTGGATGGAAGGCCAGCGCTTGTTCCCGTTGGCTTACGAGCCTGACTCGGCCGAGTCACTGGTTCCGCAGCGCACCATGCCCTGGGCTCTCCCCATCGTCGATAATGATGTCCTCGATGTTTATGTGACGTTGCCCGTCCGGGGGAAGTTGAGTGTTTCCACTTACTCGAAGATGGTCGAAATGGTGTGCGGAAAGACCGTATCCAAGATTCCTGACAGCAATACGATGGCTCCCGTCAATGCGTCGAGCGCCCGGTTGTTTTTCCAGGTTTGCACCAAAGCGTTACTGAACCGCTTTGAACGAAACCTGCGTCCACGTCTCGCGACGTCAGGTTCCTGGCCGAACTGGGAATATTACGTCCATCACAGCCCGGTATTGGCCCGTCTCTGGCATCGCGAGAACAAGGACACCGCCGACCTGTTGCGTTCCCTGGCCGGCTTTGACCCTTTCAGCCGATCCATTGAGTCGTACAAAGGACCCGACGTGGAATTTTTTGTCCGGCTGCTCACTTTGAAGATTTGGCTTGATCTCAAGCGTCGCTAAATTGCTCAGACGTTTCGCGGGCTGGTGACGGCAGTGAATTCTGCAAATCTGGGCTTTGGTGGACGGGCGAGACCGGCGCGGTTCCCGAAAAGCGAACTTACGGAGGCGTCACGGGCAGGATATTAATTTGAGGGATGGCTACGTCGCCGGGTTTGCCGCCCTTGGGCATTAGCGTCTCGACCATCTTGAGCTGTTGTTCTTGCATACTCCGATAGCGTTCGTACTGCTCGGGGGTAAGAACCCCCTTCAACGCTTTCAGCTTACGTTCAGTCATCTCGCGAAAATTTGGTGCTTGTCCGAAGCCATCGCTCGGATCGTTACCA
Source organism: Verrucomicrobiales bacterium (assembly GCA_003445095.1). Classification (GTDB taxonomy): domain Bacteria; phylum Verrucomicrobiota; class Verrucomicrobiia; order Limisphaerales; family UBA9464; genus UBA9464. The sequence goes on along the minus strand of DLVS01000736.1, from coordinate 180 downwards.
AACTGCCGTTCGCTCTCCGCATACAACGCACGAAACGCCTGATCTTGCTGCTCTTGTGAGAGTCCCAGAGCCGACTGCATTTGCAACAACTCGGAATTCGCCATGAGTCGGGCTGAATTGCTGCGTTCCTCCCGTTGCAGTTCGGCGTAGGCCGTTTGTTGCTCCGGTGTCAGCAGAGCT
>DLVS01000500.1 GCA_003445095.1 Verrucomicrobiales bacterium | reverse complement strand
AAAACCGGTTACGGTTCCTGCTGCCTCGCGGCGAGAGTTCTCGGGTTGAATGGGAGTGGCGGCTTGGCGGAACCCATCGAAGTCTGTGGAGTGAAGGTTCGGGCGCGCGGCACCTTAAAAGCCCCACCAGGAAATGAACGCATTCGCCGCGTCGCGGCTCCGAGTCTGCCCGACCTGGACCCCGATGCTGAATCTACTGAGAGCATTTGGCGGCGACTGCGACGTCCCTCTCCTCGGCTCCGTCGTGTCGCTGGAAAAGGCGCGTTGTTAACGGCTGCCCTCGGCGTGGTGGCCAGTCTCAGTACCTTGTTCAGCGGGCCGAGTTATGATTTGTCGTACCTGTTCCGGCCTCAAGTAACCCCCGAACAGGTGATCATTGTCGAAATGGACGAGCCTTCCATGAAGAAGCTCAAGCAAGACGACGAATCGATTTGGGACCGTCGATTACATGCTCAAGTACTGGCTCAATTGCATGCCGACCAAGCAAAGGCCGTCTGCTTCGACGTGCTCTTTCAATTCAAGACGCAGCCGGGAGCCGATGGTGGACTGTGTGAGTCGTTAAAACGCAATGGTCCTGCGATCTTGTCTGCCGCGGTCCTAAAAACCCGCAACGGCCATCAAATTCTCGCGCCGCACACCTCGATTCGGGACTGCGCCAAATGGGGACTCGCCGAAGAAGGCAATGATAGCCACCCGACCCGCTGGCCCGCCGGCCCGCTTCAAGGTTATCCCACAACCGGCCAATTGCTCACCGAAATTGCCGTTGGTCGGCGCTTGGAAATTCCGCGCGGCGCGTGGCTGAATTACTATGGACCGCCCGGCACGATCGCGCGACGGAGCTTCGCCTCGGTGGTTTCGAACGAAATCCCGGCGGGCACATTTTCCAATAAGTTCGTGTTTGTCGGCGCCAATCGCGAGATCCCCGATATGATCAATATGCCCGACAAGTATCCTTCGCCCTACTCGAAGTGGGGTCACCGATCGATTTCTGGCGTTGAATTGAACGCGACCAGCTTTCTCAACCTCCTCCGCGGCGAGTGGCTCTACCGATTGTCCCTCGGGTGGGAGCTTTTGCTCGTCGTCATCACGGGGCTCGTCCTGGGCTACTTGCTGGTTTTCTTCCAACCTGGAGTGGCGGTCCTGATCGGCCTAGTCGCGGCCGCGGGAATTAGCCTGGCCTGTGTGACTCAAGTGTGGGTGACCGGCATTTGGTTTCCTTGGCTCGTCATCAGTGCCATTCAGGTTCCCACCGCAACCTTGTGGGCGGTCACGGCCCGCACTCGTTTGACTCGTCTTCAAGCGGACAAAATCCGAGAGTTCATTCAGGGGCAGCGCACGACTTCGGTGAGCCCGCACTTTGCCCCGGGTGGAACTCAAAAAGTGCGCGACCTCGGCCCCGACGAGGACGGCCATCCGACACCCGTCATCCCCGATCACGTCATGATCCGCTGCGTAGGCAAGGGTGCCTACGGTCGGGTCTGGCTCGCGAGCGACGTCCTCGGGAGCTATCACGCCGTGAAGGTGATCCATCGCGACCGATTTCCCGACGCCGCGCCTTTTGATCGCGAGTTCAAGGGGCTGCAAAAGTACACCCCGATCTCCCGGTCGCATCCTGGCCTGGTTCAAATTCTCCACGTGGGCATCGATGAGGCCTCGGGATTTTTCTTCTATATCATGGAAGCGGCTGACGACGAACGTCAGGGACTCGTGATCGAGCCGGCGAGCTATGTGCCCCGCACCTTAAGCAATGACGTGAGTCACCGAGGAGCGATCCCGCTGGACGAAACCGTGGAACTGGGGGTCCAAATTGCGGAAGCGTTGGCGTTCTTGCATCGACAACGATTGGTCCATCGAGATCTCAAGCCGGCCAACATCATCTTCGTGAATGGCCGACCTAAAATTGCTGACATTGGACTCGTCGCCAACATCGGGGAAGCGAGCCAAGGCGGCGGCACCCCGGGTTATATTCCGCAGGAGGGTCCAGGACTACCGCCCGCAGACATCTTTAGCCTCGGACGGTTGCTGTACGTCGCGTTGTCAGGGCGACCGGTGAAGGAGTTCCCCAGTTTGCCCGAGACCGTGGCTCGCAGCGCGCCCGCGGACCAGTTGAGGCGATTTGAAAATGTACTTCTGCGGGCCTGCGAGACGATTGACACCGATCGTTATCAGACCGCCGAAGAGTTGCTGGCGGCATTGAATGAATGTCAACCAACGAACTCCGGCCATGGCACCGACAAAACACCGACCACAATCGACGCCGCCGGGAGCGCGGCCACTTCACCGCTGATCCGCGGCCTACCCATCAGCGATGAGTCAAAGACACGCGCCGGTAATGATCCCTGAAGGTCACGCCAGTCCGGGTCGAAAACTGATCGGCGTTCCATTGGTGCTGCCGCGGCGGTAGCCCGCGACGTCCACGGTCACATACAGATAACCGAGGGTGTGCAAATGTTCGGCGAGGCGCTGGTGGACTTCGCCTACAAACAGGCGTGGCAATTCGGAAGTTCCAACCTCGATGCGCGCCAACGCTCCTTGCTTCATTTCGTGGTGCCGGACTCGCACGTCGTGAAACCCGAGGTCACGTAGATAATTCTCCGCGCCTTCGATCATCGCCAGCTTGGTGATGGTCACGGCTTCACCCGTCGGAATTCGCGAACTCAGACAGGCAAGTTGAGGTTTGTCGGCCGTGGGCAGACCCAATCGGGCGCTGAGTTCGCGAATCTCGGCTTTGGTCAGGCCCGCTTCCTTGAGGGGAGCGCGGACGGCAAACTCCGCCGCCGCTTGCGATCCTGGCCGATGATCACCTAAATCGCTGGCGTTCTCGCCATAAACGATCAGCGCCAAACCTTCGGCGCGCGCGAGGGGCGTCAGTTCCGCGAAGAGCGCCTGTTTGCAAAAATAACAACGGTTCGTCGGATTGGCGAGGTAGCTCGCGTTGTCGAATTCGGCAGTGCGAACAACCCGCAGCGGAATTCCAAAACGTTGAGCCAACTCGACCGCCTCAGCCAACTCTCGCCGGGGCAGACTCGGTGAATCAGCAATCGCGGCGACCGCCCGGGGACCGAGAACGTCATAAGCGACTTTTGCGAGAAATACCGAATCCACGCCGCCCGAATACGCCACGACACACGATCCCAAACTTCGGAGCAGCTCTTGCAGTTGGAGCAATTTGGCTTCAAGCGTCACCGGCCAAGAATGATTCACCTAAGGCGCGAGTCCAGGACCGGGGCTCTTCAAACTTAGGCCCTCCCGAAGCGGTAACCAGGCTGGAGCTCTCAGACGGAACCATGCAGTAAGGATCGCACGCGACGCCTCGAAGCCGCGAAGGAGAAGGCCGGAGCGGGTTGTTGGCTCTCGCAAAGGCGTGCTGGCGTCCGCGGTAGGAGCGTCCAAGTAGGGGGCAGATCAAGGCCACATCAAATGCCGTCCTCTGGAAGATACCAGGGGCGTTGCCAGCGTGGGATGGTCCAGACACAAAGGATGGCCCCGATCACAGCGCCCACCGTGCCGACCTGCAGAATCCAATCCGGCCGGAAGTGTTCCAGCAGTTCCAGTCGTTGGCGGCCAGAACCTCTCCGTCCGGTGACCAGCGAGGAAATCAGCAAAAAGGCGCCGCCGAGGAAACCGAGCAATAAGCCGATGACGAAACGAATCGCCACGGCAGCGAGATATTGGCCCCAGCGCTGACGGCCGGCCGACCGAGCCGCCGCAATGCGTTCGCGAAGCTGCAGGTGCATCCCGATGCCCTCAGCATGAATTGCTCTGGTAGCCCCTAGTGCGCCTCGGCGACGGGAACAGGAGCGGCTTCACTCGGGGGCGCATTGCCCGCAGTTGCCAAAGTCGCGACGTCGGCCGGAGCAATGGATTCGATTCGAACGCGTCGTTTGCCCCCTTCTGCGGGCAGTTCAGCCTCCACGCCGACAGCCTTGTTCAAAATGCTCTGCGCCATCGGAGTCAGGTAGCTTACCACGTTGTGGGTCGCGTTCCCGTCCCAAGCGCCCAGGATGTGAACCACTTCGGGCTTCCCTGATTCGATCTCGACCAGCGTTACCGTGGTGCCGGGGCTCACGACGTCGGTCCGGGCATTTGCAAAGTCGGTGCCCCGCGCGCGAGACAACTAGATCGGAAGAGC
>DLVS01000579.1 GCA_003445095.1 Verrucomicrobiales bacterium | reverse complement strand
CTTGTTCCTCGTCAAAACTGGGCCGGAACAAGTCCACCGCCAGTTGCAGTTCGCGGATAAGCTCGGCCTCAGTGGGATGGCCGGTTTTGTCCCGGACCACGCGGAACGCCAGGAGGTCCTTGTCTTCGAGCCGATGCAATTTCGCGATGAGAATGTCGATCGGATGCGGGACGTGGAAGGTGCAGTGGTCAATCTGAGCCGAAGCCGTCCGCTGACGCCAGCGAGGCGATGTGCGAAAGTTCAACTCGGAAGAAACTTGGAGGTAGAACTGGCTATGCTTTTGATCCAGCCGAGCGTTCTCAACTACCAGACCGAGCTCTTCGAAATCAGAGAACAAGTCCACATCGGCGCTCGTGAGAGTCGCATCCACGCGGACCTGAATTGCCGCTGAGCCAAAGATCGTAATCTCCCGCGGCTGGTCGGGACGCAGCGCGGCGACCAACTTTCGCAACAGTTCACCTGCCGGCGTATTGAGCCGAACTGAACCACCCCATGAGTCCAGGTCCATACTTCCTCCTTGCCGTAATTGACGCGACGGCCTGATCGACCAACCGATTCGTTACGCCGGGATCTTCGGCTAACCGCGCGGCCAGCCGGCGATCTCGTTCGTTCAATGGTCCACGCTCCCGTCGCAGCAGGATGCGGGCGGCAATCCGTGCTTTGCGCCAATACGGATCCATCAAGAAACTCCGTAGCGGAGGTTGAGCTGTCGAGTTCATGAACGTCATCGGCTCGTGTCTGAGACTATTGGGTTGGTAAGCAGCTCGGCGCAACGGGTGATTTTGATCGTTCCCCTTCGTCCCTTCAACGCCGTCCAACCACTGTCGAGGACATCTTCGGCATACCGGGCCACTCGGTGATTGGCCGGCGACCGGGCGAGAAGTGATGGTGCCCTTGATGTGCCTCGCCCGATTGCGCGAGGGCCGAATCGTCGAAGGGTGGAATAGCTGGGACGTGACTGCCGCGGTGCGGGCAATCAGTGAGTCATCAAATAAAAAATGATGTTAATACCCAGCGGATAGGCCACACGTTCGGAGTATTGGTTGAAATAGAGCTCGTTCTCCTGCTCACGTTCCCAGCCATCGCTGACATCGCTATTGTGGATGGCGAGGATCATGATCCGCTGCCGGTCGTCTAAGATCGCGCGGACGTGCATCTCCTCGGAGCCCTCGCCACGGAAGACGGTCTGCTGTGGTGACTTCGGATTCTCTGGATCGTAGTGCGCGTTCCAAAATTGCATGGTCGGGATCTGGAGCCGTTTCATCGAACCGCTGAGGTCATAAACGCAATGGAACACAGGATGGTCCATCGTCAGTTCGATCCAAGAGTGATTTGGCAAGACGCGCCCGATCTCGTGAGCGAATCCCTCCCATTCTTCCGCACCCCAAAAATCATTCACAAAAAGGGCGCCGCCGCTCAGCAGATAGTCGCGCAGTCGAGTAGTCTCTTCTTCACTCAAGCGCATATACCCGGCGTGTTCCATATAGAGCAGCGGGTACGTGGATAGATGCGGATCGGTGAGCTTGAGCACTCGGGCGTCTGGATCGGTTTTGATAGAAGTCATCTGCTGCAGGCGGTAAGAAAGGTTCAAGTCCGCATCAGGATAATCCACCCACCAACCGAGCCAGCGCAGTCGGCCGCGGCGGGACCGAGGGTTGGGGTCGGACTTGAAGATGACTCGGGCAAAAGTGAACACGTCTAGCTCGAAGCCTGACGCATTGGTCCAGTTCGGAGTGCCGGTGGAATGCGAGTCGATTTGGCGCGCGGTGCGAAGTTCGTCTTCGTTCACCACCATCCCTCCTTCGAGCCGCACAAAATTGCCCGGAAGTCCGGATTCGGGATCAACGTTCCCGAAGGGCTGCGCCCGCGACCCACGAGTGCCGATGGCCATGCCAACGATCAATAGGATAAATTGGGTCAACCTCATCGTTTGCACGCGCTTCGATTTAGTCTTACGTGATTGATGAACGTACCCGCTAGCTAGGTCGGCGGCGATGGTTTCTCGACGAAGCGATAGCTTGCATGGACGTCGTAATCGACGCCGTGTTTCGCCCTCAGTTCCTCATGATCCGGTATAGCTGGTCAGGGTCAGTGAGAATTCGTCCGACAGCTTGCTTTTAGAAACCGGTGCGAGAAAGTGATTTCCGAAGATCGAGACTCGCAGTACGAATAATCGTCCGACAGATGGTCTGTCGCTCAATCATACTGTTCGGCGCGCTTTCACCCATGAGTGTAGAATCCGACATCGAAGAACGGGTTCGGGTCGACTTCCCACCTGACGCCGTGGCAGAAATTCTCCGCCGATTGGAGTCCGCTTCCGCCAACGCTCGCACTCAGCGGTGTATCGTATTCGCCGCCCGTGGGCACCTTTGGTACTTCAACTACCTGTGCAGGGTCGCCAAAAGAGACTTTCGAGACGTGATTTTGGCTGCGGAATACGATCGCTTTGATATCCGGCTTTACGATTTTACCAAGCCACTGCACCAAGCACGTATTGATGATCCGTACGCAACGAATAAATATGGCCCTGACCCGACGAAGATTTGACCGAAACGATGATGCGCCGAACCAGGTCACTGGAGCGAACGCGAGCGGATCAGGTCAGTTCATGATGCGGACGCGCTGGGCCGCTCGCGTCGCTCAGTTCTTTCGTTGGCGTCACCACGCGTCATGCCACTATCGAAGGTCATCACAGCCGTAGCGATTCACTTGGTCGTGCCCCTACTCGGAGTGGTCGCATTCCTCCTGCTTTGTCGTCGCATGTGGCGAGCGCAGATTCCGTCGCCGCCGTTCATTTCGTTTTTCGTCTTGTTCGGGACATTCGGCGGCTGGTTGCTTGTTTTGCTGATTGCGTTGTTTTGGGAGTGGTCGGGCATGGCTTCAATCGGAGTCTTTTCTCTTGTACTCGTCGCCCCATTTGTCACGGCCGCCTTTGCTCTGGCTCTACGGAGTCAGCGCGTCTTGTCCGCATATCATCGCAGCGCATTTGCTGCGAGTCTCGGTTACAGTGGCTTGATGCTTGCCACGGTTTTGGGCTGGCTTGGTGTTCGGATCTTCGAGAGATAGACGCTATGGATACGCCTAACCCCAGAGCGGAATAGGTCGGGCGGAGAGGGCATGAATGAAGATGAGAGATGGTCGCCCGACTTCATTCTTCCGCCAACGCTGTCGCTACGGCGCGGCGGGTCTTTGGACGAAGCCGCGGGTGGAGTCTCTTCGCTATAGGAACACTAACTCCGGGTAAGAGCACCGGAGGAGTCGTAGCGTAGTGGACCCGGGCGTGATTTGGGTCCCCGATGCGTGGCGGCAGGCGTTCAAAATGTTAAACGAGGGATCCCTTCACACCAGAAGAACAGGATGGGCCCGACTCTGGCTAATCGCGGACGAGGAGGAGCGCACTGCGGAGATTGGGCGAACCGCGGGAGAGCACTCCGGAGGCGTTGGGGTTCGGCGGTTCATAATTTTTCAGGAACTGTCCCGGAGGATCGGCGGCAGCGGACCCGCCTTCGCCGAAGGCTCCGGCGCGGCGAGCCCGCGCGCAGACGCGAGGTTCCCGCTCCCGGCCGCAGGGGCAGGAAGCGTTCAACAGGTTCCCGGCACCTGAAACTGACCAAGTCATCGCCTTGGTAGCGGCCACAACGGAGAAAACGGAACTCAAAGGCTAATCCAAAACTAACGCGAAGCGGAGTGCCTTCTTAATCCGATCCATCACTTCGGCAGGAAGCGTTCCAAGCCTTCGCTCCAGACGTTTCATCGGCAGCGAGCCGATTCCCTGCACGTTCGCCACCCCGCCCGGCGCAGGAATGGCAATTTCGGCATTTCCACTTCATAGTCACTCCCGCGGTCCTCCGACGTCAGCGGCACATACAGCACCAACACTCGAGGCGGATCTTCATCGTAACGAGACACCACGACGACCGGACGTGTCTTGGCCGTTATGCCGAGGTCGGCCATCCAAACTTCACCGGGCCGCGGGCTCATCGAGGAGGTCCAGTACTTCCTGTTCGACTTGGCGCGAGCGCCCGAGGTCCAGCGCATCGTCGTCGGCCAG
>DLVS01000331.1 GCA_003445095.1 Verrucomicrobiales bacterium | reverse complement strand
ATGCATTGATCGTCGAGGTGGCGAACGATCCCGGTGGTTAAGTCCTTGTCGTAAGCGAGCACAGGACATCCAAGGAGACACGCCGGTTCGACGCAGTGATGGCAGGCAGTGGTGACGGTTTGTTGGAGTGGTTGGGAGCCGACCAGCAGCCCCACTTCCCGCCAAGACTCTTCTTCGTCGAGCCCGTTCAGAGAATGGCAGGCGGTGACGCACGCCTTACACCCAGAACACCGGTCGAGATCGACTTCGAAAGCATATTGCTCACCGGGACGCGGCGTCGAGAGTGGGATCAGTTCGCGATAATGTTCAGCAAATACAGGTCCGTCCTGAGCGTCGTGATGCTCGGCAAATCGTTCGACGGCAGTTAGTCGGCGTTGGTCGGCCACCAGGGCATCGATCAGCGTCGTCAACTCCCCTGCTTCGCCGCGATTGCCCATAGAAGACCGGTTCATCCCAAACTCCGAAGTAGGGGGCCTCCAGGATTCATAGCCGATTAATATACGTCGCGGAGGTATCGCTTCTCCGCTTTAAGCTGTTTGACGTACTCAGTGGCCTGTTCCTCACTCAGGTTACCCGCGGTCCGCGCAACCTCGAGCAACGCTGCCTCCACATCCCTGGCCATTCGTGAAGCATCACCGCAGACGTAGAAGCCCGCGCCATCTTGAAGCCAGCTCCAGACTTCAGCGGCATGCTGACGCAGATGATCCTGCACGTACACCTTGGCTGCTTGGTCGCGGGACCAAGCGAGGTTCAGCCGATGCAGCAATCCGTCCCGTTGGAAGGCTTCGAGCTCATCGCGGTAGAGGAAGTCGGTCGCGGATTTTTGATCACCGAAGAATAGCCAGTTGCGTCCCGACGCACCCGTCGCGCGCCGTTCCTCGAGAAAAGCTCGGAACGGGGCGACTCCGGTGCCGGGACCAACCATGATCAACGGGCGGTCATTCGGCGGGGGGCGGAAGGCCTTGTTCGCATGGACAAAGACGGGAACCGCTGTTTCGGAGGCCACTCGGTCCGCGAGGAATGTCGAGCAGACACCACCGCGCTGCCGACCCAAGCTCTCGTAGCGAACTGCGCTCACCGTCAGATGCACCTCTCCGGGATGTGCCTTGGGCGAAGAGGAAATAGAATACAGCCGTGGCTGGAGCGGACGCAGCATGCCGACGAATTCCTTGGCAGAAAAGCCTACCGCCGGATGCGCCAGGAAAAGATCCAGGATATCTCGCCCCCAGAGGAATCGCGTCAGTTCCCCGTTTGCAGAAGGAGACACGACTTGGCGTAGGGTCGCGTCCTCAGTTCGTTCGGCGAAGGCAGCCAGAAGGGCTTGAGGAATTCGCGCAATCTCATGACCGCCGATCAGCGCTTCGCGGAGCGGCCACGGTAGCCCCTGCGGACTGGGAACCGGCTCATCTCCAGTGCAGCGCAAGGCCGTCAATAGTTCCGACACCAGCGTCGGATCATTCTGTGGTCGGACCCCCAAGGCGTCGCCCACTTCATAGATCAGGCCGGAGGCGGCGAAACTAATCTCAAAATGTCGAACGTCCTTGGCGGAACCGGGAGCGTTAAGTCTCCGATTCGTGAGGAGTCGTGCGGGAAACGGATTCTTTTTCGAGTAAGGCACGACGGATTTCTCCTCCGACGGCCGAGACGGTGTTGCCGACATTTCCGGAACCAGAGCCGGCGCAGTCCCGTTCGTGGCGCTGCTCGCCGAACCGTCGGCGGGTGCCTTGGCAACGGCAACCGCGCCGTTCATCCAACGAAGAAAGGCTTCGTCGTACTCGACGTCACAATCGATTCGCGGGTGTAGTCGGGTGGCGCCGAGTTGTTCGAGCCGTAGGTCCAACTCTCGACCGAAGCCGCAGAACTTCGGATAGTTTGAATCCCCCAGCGCACAGAGGCTGAACCGCAGTTTGGTTAGAGGAGGCGCTGTCGGCGCGACGAGCAAATCCCAAAACGCTCGCGCGTTGTCGGGCGGTTCACCGTCGCCGTACGTGCTCGTGACAATGAGAACGTTCCGCTCGGTGGCCAATTGGGCGACGGAAAACTGGGCGAGGTCGTGAATGGTGGGGGCGAACCCTTGCCGACCGGCCTCCTTGGCGAGTCGCTTGGCCAACGCTTCGCACGTCCCCGTCTGGGAGCCCCACAATATGGTCAGCGGCTCTAGGGTTGGAGGTGCCGTGGCGGAAGAGGCGACGTTGCTCGGGGCGCAAGAGAAGAGACCCGCCAGGAAGCCGTTGAGGTAGGCGCGTTGCTCCGCGGTAAACGGTGCGCTCTCGGGAAGGACGGGAACCAAGTTCATTCGGAGAACAATTCCTGCAGTTCCTTGACCTCGTGCCGGCGAGTAAATTCGGCGAACGACTCACCTGGCGACCGCCTGGCGAGATACACCTTCAGTACGCGTTCGAGCAGGACGGGGATTTCGCTGAAGGGAATTCCCGTGAACACTTGGCGCGCTACCGCTTGGTTGCTCCCATAGCCGCCACCGAAGACGATGTGGTAGCCCTCGACC
>DLVS01000688.1:479-9270 GCA_003445095.1 Verrucomicrobiales bacterium | reverse complement strand
ATTGACCGATGGGTCGCACGGTGGAATGTCCCGACGGAAACCCGGCAAAAACGATCTGTTCATCCTCGAAGAGCCGACCATTGGACTACACCTCCAAGATGTGCGCCGGCTCGTCGAAGTGATCCAACGTCTCGTGGACTCAGGTCACACGGTGATCGTCATCGAACACAACCTCGAACTAATCGCCGAAGCGGACTGGGTGATTGATCTCGGGCCTGAAGGAGGCGACGCCGGGGGGCGAATCGTCGCCGAGGGCGCTCCGGAAGAGGTGGCGCGAGTCTCTGAATCGTACACCGGGCGTTACTTGAAGGACTGGCTGTAGAAAGTGCTGATAAATCAATGTGCCCACATTTGGCTGGCGGCTGCCCGCCGGAGCAGCCAGTCCTTGCCCATTAATAAAACCACGTCCAACACTGATCCGCATCGCCCATTACCCGTTCTGCTGGAGCAGAGCGGGAGATTGGCCATTTGGGGACTGAACTCATTCGGGTTCTTTACCCCAACGGGGTAGCGTCACCGAGCCCAAGGTTGGCGCCTCGCGCCGACCTTGGGTTCGATTCCAATGGATCGCCAACCCCAACGGGGTTGCGCCCGATTGCTTGAGCGTCGCTCAATCACAGGAGGGATCGGTGATGTTTCCCTTCGCCATGCTTCATCCAGGCCTCAGTCTCTTTCCGCGGTTTATATTCACCTGGTCCTTTCCGCGAGCGGTATGTTTGGGACTGAGACGCAACCTCGTTGGGGTTGAGATCGTCAAATCCATGCTAACCCAAGGTAGGCGCGGCGCGCCAACCTTGGGCTCGTGGACGTAACGCCGTTGGCGTTCGGTCACGTGGCTTTGTCCCAACGGAGGGCTGCGACAGGCGAAAAATGTCCAAACCCCAGCCACTGCTGGAGCAGAGCCACCACCCGCCGAAATCGTCACGGATTTCAGTTCACAAAGGCCCAGGGTTTAGCTTTATTTTCCGCTTTTCGCCCTTGGCGAATTCGTCTGATGAAACATTTGTTAAGTCTTGAAGCTCTGTCCGCAACGGATCTCGAAGCGATCCTCAGTCGCGTCAACGGGTTCAAGTCGAACCGCTATCAACATTCCCGCCCGCTGGTGGGGCAGACTTGGGGACTGATTTTCAGCAAGTCCTCCACCCGCACTCGAGTGAGTTTTGAGGTCGGTCTGCGTGAGTTGGGTGCGGACGTGATTTTTCTAAACGCGAACGACATCCAACTCGGCCGCGGCGAGCCCATTCAGGACACGGCCCGAGTCCTGGGACGAATGTTGCACGGAGCGGTGATCCGTACGTTCGCGCAGTCAGATGTCGAACAATTCGCCAATTTCAGCGGCATCCCGACGATCAACGCTCTGACCGACGAGGAACATCCCTGCCAAATTCTCGCCGACATGTTCACCTTTGAAGAACGGCGCGGAGAGTCGCTACGCGGCAAAGTCGTGACCTATGTGGGGGACGCGGCGTGCAATGTCCCGGCGAGCTGGATTTTTGCCGCGGCCAAACGTGGCTTCGAACTGCGCTTGGCCGCCCCCAAAAACTATCAACCCGCGGAGGGATTGCTGCGACGCGCGGGTGGCGCCCCAGGACCGGCTCGGCCGTCGGCGCCGGCCGACGCGGCCTTTTGGTACTTTCCCAGTGGAACGCAAATCTCCCTCACTAACGATCTCAATTGGGCCGCCACCGGTGCCGATCTACTGTACACCGACGTGTGGGTTTCCATGGGCAAGGAGGCGGAGTCTACTCAACGGATCGCCGACTTATCCGGGTTCCAGATCAACGAGGGGCTCGTTCGCCGGGCCCGACCCAACGCGCTCGTGATGCACTGCTTGCCGGCCTATCGCGGAAAGGAAATCGACGCGGAAACACTCGAGAAGAATGCCGACACGATTTTCGCCGAAGCGGAGAATCGCCTTCATGTGCAAAAGGCTATCGTCGATTGGATGGTCGACGGTTCGCAGTCTTGAATCGGCCTCGACGCTTGCCTTCTGTTCCCTAAACTTCCCGTTGCCATGTCAACCATCGCACCGAGCGCGCCTGTGGCTTCTTCCAAGAAAGTCAATCTGCGGCGCCCCGACGTTATGCAGGCAGTGTCCGCGCAAGTCGTGGCGCATTACCGCAGCGAACTAGTCGAGCGGATCCGGAGCAATGGCGGCCTTATTTCGCATGGCGGTCTGACCATCAAACTCGCCAAGGAGTTCGGCTTTTGCTACGGCGTCGAACGGGCGATCGACCTCGCGTACGCCGCCCGGAAAGTCTTCCCCTCGCCCACCCGAATCTTCTTGTTGGGCGAAATCATTCATAATCCCGAGGTCAACGATCAGATTCGGAATCTCGGAATCGTTTCCGTGCCCCCGAAACCTTCGGATGTCGAACTGTCCGCCCTCAATCTGACCGCGGCCGACGTGGTGATCATTCCGGCTTTTGGGACCGAAGTGGCTACCCGCCGGCGCCTGGAGGCCATCGGTTGCCAGATGGTGGACACGACTTGCGGAGACGTGATGACGGTGTGGAAGCGAGTGAGGCAATATAGTACGGACGGAGTCACCAGCATCATTCACGGGAAGGCGAAGCATGAGGAGACCAAAGCGACGACCTCACAAGCGGGCGCCTACGGCACGGGGCACTACGTCGTCGTGTTCGACCTCGCGGAGACGGATTACGTCTGCAACTACATCGTCCATGGCGGGGACAAGGAGGAATTTCTCAATCGCTTCAAAGGAGCCTATTCACCGGGATTTGATCCTGATCAGCACCTGACCGCGGTTGGGGTGGCGAATCAAACGACAATGCTTCGGGGTGAAACCGAAGAAGTTCAGCGACGGATCCGGGCCGCCATCGTTGAACGTTATGGAGCCAACCAAGTGGCGGAACACTTCCGTGTGTTCGACACGATTTGCGGCGCCACCCAAGATCGCCAGGATGCCCTGCAGAAGATGCTGAAGGAGCCGATGGATCTGCTCATCGTGGTGGGAGGGTACAACTCCTCCAACACGTCGCATTTAGCAGAGATGGGAGAGAAGATGTTGCCGACTTATTTCATCAAGAACGCCGCCAAGATGGAGTCGGCCCATCGGATTCAACATTGGAATCAACACATCGCCCAGGAGGTAGAAACCCAGGACTGGTACCCGACGGATCGGCCGGTGACGGTGGGAATCACGGCGGGTGCGAGTTGTCCGAACAATCTCATCGAAGATACCATTAAACGGCTCTTCGAACTGCGCGGCGTGTCGGTGGATGCGGTTTTGCGAGGGATGACGGGAACACGGTGATCGGTGGCTTGGTTCCCAGGTGGTGTTGCGGTGTATCCGGGTTCCTGGGGGTTGTCGAATCTTAGCCCGGGATGCGGTGGGAACTTAAGCAATGCCTGCGCGGCCTGCGGCCCGCGTGGAGCCTGTGGAGTCTGCAAAACCCCTTTACTATTCTTGCCAGCGGCTACTGAATGGTGGTGACGAGGTTGGTTTACTTCGCCGCGCTGCGACCCATCACTTCTACCATTTGGACAATGCCCTCCCGCCCTAAGCTCAATATCGCCGCACAAGCCCTCGTACTTGCCCTACTGACGGCCTCGTTTTCGGGATGCGCGGTACTGTGCCTCTCGCCTTCTTCAACGCATTTCATCAAGCAGCCGGAGGATATCAGTGTCCTACTCGGCCAGCCTGCCGCGTTCATGGTCTCGGTCTTTCCGCCCGAAGCGAAGTTACAATGGTACAAAAACAATGTCGTCATACCCGGGGCCACAAATAACCTATTCGTGCTCTCTAGTGTCACCCTTGCTGATGTCGGCTTCTATCGCTGCACCGCCAGCAATAGTCCGCCCGTCGATTCAAATGACGCGGCGCTCTCGATCTATGGCCCGATCGATCGCAGGCCGAGCTCGGTGATTGTCCCGGTGGCCCAACCCTACCCAGGATCCGCCCCCTCGTCCTTGGGCCCCTGCGGCACGTTTGTGGGACTCGTTCAATTCCCTCGGCCGGGAGTCAGCCCGCAATCGTTCTACTGGCCACCCGAAGCCGGATCAACTTCAGCCCGACTCACCGATGTGACCACTGGGATCAGCGGCTATAGCTCCTCGGCTTGCCTCTTCCAAAAGTCACCGGCTCGAAGGAATTGCTCCGCCGGAGTAAGCTCCGTAACGGCACCCGTGAAGACCACCACCACTTATCTCCCGTCGGTCTACGTGGTGGGTCCGTCAAGTCTGCCCCGTGGGACGGCCATATCGGCCACGATGGAGTGGCTGCGCTAGACGGCCGGCAACAAGATCCAATTCGGCATCAGAATTGAAATCGCACCCGCACGACGACGGTGCGCTCATGAGGGAGGTCGACGTAGCTCGTGACGGGGCTGAGATGATAATCGGCACCGTTAACATTAAGGACACCAACGGAGACCTCTCCTTGTCGGCGGGCAAACCGGTAACCCACGGTGAGGTTTACTTGCCAGAAAGTGTCGCCGAGCGGTTGGCTTAGGGGAACCAACGGGGGATCCTGAAACTCATCGAATTCTAGCCAGCTTTCTGAGCCGCGCTGATCATTCCACAACGCCTCAGCCTGGGCGAAGAATCCGCCCCGATAGTTAAACAGAGCAAGAAGCCCGACTTGGTTCAGAACCGCGGAGGACTCGGTATGCAGTTGCGCGACGTCGGCCACCGTCGAGTCGAAGTCGCCTTCGGTCACCATATACCGGGCTCCGATACTCCACCAGTTGCCCAACAATTGTTGCACGTACGCCCCGGCCCTGCGCTCCCGAAAGTTTAGTTCCCGCAGGATCGAAGTAGGCTCGGGCCATTCGGGACTAATGTCATAAGTTCCATCGGTGCGTTCTGAATCGCTCCACAGAATTTGACCAAGTACGCCCAGGTACGTGCCGTGTCCCAACTGCTGCTCCCAAGCAACCGCAGCATTTTGAATGAGTGCACCGGGCGTTCCTCCGACCAACGACTCGGGTACCACGCTTCGGTAGCTCTGAACGAATCCCGCGACTTGCGGTGGCTCGATTCGATAGCTTTGGTCCAGATCCGCACCATTGAGTGATTCAGTATAGGCGGCCCGAAGGGTAGTTCGGTCATTAGGAGTAATTATCACCCCAGCTTTGGGCGACCAATGTTGAATGCTAACCTGGTCGGAACTGAAAGGCGGCGTCATCAGGTTCTCCGGATAAACCAGCCGGTCGAAGGCGACGCCGCCGATCAATTCCAACCACGAGGTGGGCGACCAGCCAAGGTACGCGTACACGGTCTGACGATTCACCGAACCATCTCCAGAGTAGGGCAGCGGAAGGAACTGACCCAAGTTGGCGTCGTCCGTGGGAAAGATGCTCTCGGTGGGCATCAGCACCGCGGTGGCCTCATTTTGACCAAATTGAAAGCGAGTCCCCGCAATGATCGACCATTTCTCGCGCGTCAGCGCTTGTTGGAGCTCAAACGAATTCACATTAAGCTGTCGCTCCATTTGCTCGCCGAAATCTGAGTCAAAAGCCCAGGGTTCCCCGCCGGAGACCAGCGGGTACGTCGTAAAGTTAGTGAGAGTCAACTGATCCCGAGCATGGCTGTAGAGGAATAGCGTGTTGTTCCCCTCCTGCCATTCGTGGCGATAGCCAAGAACTGCGTCGGGATTCTGGCGTTCCTCGAAGCGGAAATAGGGATTGGCCTGCGACGGGTAGGCCAGTTGTCGCAAGTCGCCCCCCTCTCGCTTAAGGTCAAAAAGTTCGACGAACAACGTGTCTTCGTGAGTCAGTTGCTGGCGCCACAAGACTGACACTTGGCGGAGGTCTTGGTCGTCGTTAACGCGGTACCCAGGATTGTGGCCGACGGTTCCTTCGATCGCGAAGCTGGTCGTGTCAAATGTCCCATAGACGAGCGCCGTCTCCTCCCAGGCGCCTCGGTTGGAAAACTCCGTGAGGGAACTCCCACCGATCTTCCGCCGATCAAACAACTGAGCGTATTCCTGTTGGGACATCGCGGGCGAAAACACCTGGACGCCACCCGGCGCCAGCAAGTTCGCGATCAGATACTCACTAAATGCCGCCGTTTCGAGGCGCAGATTGGTGAGATTCGGATCCCGCATCAATTGGTAGCTATCCGCTAAGAACAAGTGCGCTGAGAAATTGTCGTAGCTGGCGCTCACCGCCCGCGCAGCTTCATTGACGCTCCATTCGGACAACCCGGCATCGCGATAGAGGCGGGCCAAACTCACACTCGCGACCGACAAGTCTTGGCCGAGCAACGTGGGCGACCGATATCGACTACGGTTTTCGGTCAGCCGTTTGGCTTGCTCCAATTCGCGCACTGCTTCGTTGACGCGATTTTGGGCGTCCAACTCGAGCGCATTGTAGAGCCAGGCAGTTGGATCGGAAGGATCGGCCAGTTTGGCGAGCTCGAATTCATGAAGCGCCCGCGGGGCGTTTCGCTCGGCCGAAAATGCTTTGCCTAAGTAGCTGCGAAAAAACGCTCGTTGGGGTTCGGTGGAGGCTGCCATCGTCAGGTCGGCGCGCCCCCCAGCCAAATCACCCTGGCGAATGCGAATCAGCCCGCGCCCCAACCAGGCATTGCCGAGTCCAGGGTCAAGAGCAATGGCTTCGTTGAACGCCGCTTCCGCCTGGGTGGTTCGTCGTCTAGCCGCCAGAAGGAAACCTTCCAAAGCGTGCACTTGAGCATTGCGAGGCGTCAGAGTCCGGGCTCGATTCAACGCCTTTTCCACTTCGCGTAGATTGCCGAAACTGAACTGCAACTCTGCGACGCGCGCCCAGGCAAATCCGAAGTCCGGCGACGCCTCAGTCGCCGATTGCGCGGCGGCCAGCGCTCCGGGCAAATCAGCCACACTTTGCCGGCAGTAAGACAAGGCCATCCACTCCGTCGCGAGTCGGTCGGATGAATTGGACGAATCGCTGGCGCATTCGCGCAGTTGGACCGCGGCAATCAGTCCGCGCAATGCATTGGCCAAGCGTTGGATTCGAAGGTCAGCCGGCAAGCCCGCGAGGATAGTTTCGGTTTCGGTGACATTGCCTACCGACAGCAGCAAGGCTGCGTGAAAGATCTGCTCGTCGCTATCGGGGGCGGGCCGGCCCGGAGGATAACTCGCGAGCGCCGCCAAGAGGTCGCCGGAACCGTAGAGGCGCAACGATTCGGCCAGAGCGGTTCGACTCTGCTCCGAGAGTTCCAGGTCGCGGGGATCGAGCACTGCCGGGTAGTATAATAGCCATTGGATGGCCTGGATCGACTCTCCTGCCAGAACTGCCGTGCGACGAGGTGCCTCACCCGCCAACCAAGCAAGTCGGACACCCGGGGTGCCAGGCGGGGCGGCGTATACCGATTCGCCCCCCTGGAGACTGCTCACGGCCACTTCGCCTTCCAACAGAGTCAAAGTGGCTGGTCCTTGCGGAGCGACCGAGAAAACGAACTCAGTACCGCGAATCAGCGCCGAGACACCTTGCCCCCGAACTTCAAGACTTCCCGGCCGATCGCGATGGAAAAAAGACAGGATGCCACTGAGCAATTCGATCAAGACGCTGCGGTCAGTGCTGTCGAGCTTCAAGGTCACCAGCTCGTCAAGATGCACGATTGAACCATCGCGTACGCGCAGGGCGGCCCGGCAACGCTCCCCCGTGCGAATCCGGTCACCAGTCATCAGAACCAATGGCAGGCGAGGCGGCTGCACGACGTCCCAGGTAACCGCCCCCGCACGAGCCACCGTAACCGAAGACCCGGCGATCGCGATAACCGTAGCCTCCTCCCGAACTTCTGCCGCCAGCGCAGTTGAACCCATCAACACAACCAACGCGAACCGTGCCAGTTGACCTAGGTGCACTCGCCCGCGAACCGCAGCCCAGCCAGCGCGGAAGCAGCGCCTCGGCAACCAGCCCGACCCCAGCTCATGGACAGGACCCACACCCCTTACTACCGAAAAAGTGCCAAAAAGTGACATGCTCGGTGGGAATACCGGGGTGAATTCCGAGCGCGAAGGTTGATGCCTGGAGGCGAGTTGAGCCAAATAAGTTGCCCAGCGGATGGGCTTAGCTCAGTGGGCTTTTCGTCGTTTGGTGCGGAGCGCAGTCGGCGCCGATTTCTCCCAGCCACGAGCGCGTTGGAGAGCGTCATTCCAGCGAGCTCGAAGTTCGGCCGCTTGCTCGACCGGAAGCCGCGGCTCGAAGGTCTTCTCAATCTCCCATTGCGTCGCCAGTTCGCCCACGTTTTTCCAAAATCCCACGGCCAAGCCGGCTAAATAGGCCGCACCTAAGGCCGTGGTCTCGGTAATCGCGGGTCGCACGACGGGAACTCGCAGAATGTCGGCCTGGAATTGCATCAGCGGTTCGCTGCGACTAGCACCTCCGTCCACGCGCAATTCGCGGAGCCGTTTTCCTGTGTCGGCGTGCATTGCGTCCAAGAGATCGGCGACCTGAAACGCGATGCCTTCTAAGGCCGCGCGGGCGAGGTGTGCCGCGCTGGTGTCGCGCGTGATTCCCAGAATGGCGCCGCGGGCGTACGGATCCCAATGCGGCGCGCCGAGTCCGGCAAAGGCTGGTACCAAAAAGACGCCACCGCTGTTGCCCACGGACTCCGCCAGGAGATTCACTTCTTGAGCTGACCGCACGAGTTGGAGGCCGTCGCGCAGCCACTGAATGACCGCGCCGCCGATAAAGACGCTGCCTTCCAAGGCGAACTCGCGCGACTTCTTGCCGAGTTGCAGTGCGACGGTGGTCAACAACCGCTGGCGCGAGGCCACGGGCTTCGTGCCGATGTGTTGCAGCATGAAACAACCGGTGCCGTAAGTGTTCTTGGCCAGGCCCGG
>DLVS01000688.1:0-389 GCA_003445095.1 Verrucomicrobiales bacterium | reverse complement strand
ACTTCGCCGTACACTTCGCTCGAAGAGCGAATCGTCGGGAGCATGGCGGCCGGCACGCGAAACAGTTTCAGCAACGTGGGATCCCAAGCGCCGGTGTGCAGGTTGTAGAGCAAGGTGCGCGAAGCATTGGTGGGGTCGGTGACGTGAACGCGCTGACCGCTCGTAAGTTTCCAAATGAGCCAAGTGTCCACCGTGCCAAACAGCAATTGACCAGCCTCGGCCTTGGCGCGGGCGCCCGGAACGTGATCGAGGATCCAGGCGATTTTCGTCCCGGAGAAATACGAATCGAGAATCAGACCGGTTCGTTGCTGAATGAGCTTGGCATGTCCGGCTTCACGAAGTTGGTCGCACGCTCCCGCGGTGCGCCGATCCTGCCACACGATGGCGTT
>DLVS01000721.1 GCA_003445095.1 Verrucomicrobiales bacterium | reverse complement strand
GATTTAGGAACCCGCGACATCGTTACCCTCAGTCCGGCGATCGCGCTGATGTTTGTCTTGGGTGTGTTTCCGCAACTCGCGCTGATGTTCATCAATCCCTCGGTAACGCAATTTCTCGCGCGGATCGCTCCCTGAACAATCCATGCTTGCTTGGCCTATCTACTTGTCCTTTGGCGCGGCGCTGACGTGCTTTGTCGCGGGCCGTTGTTGCCCAGGGGCGGCTCGCTGGATTGCCCTGCTCGCGTCGGTGGCCGGGTTAGGATTCGCTGTGGCTGGTGCTCTCACCACGTCATTCCAATCAGGGTGGGTGACGTTGGCGCGGACGCCGTGGATTCCTTGGCTGGGAGCGGAGTACTTTCTGGCAGCGGATGGCATTAGCGTGGTCCTGGTTTGGTTGACGGGGCTTGCGGCAACGGCGGGCGTACTCTTTTCCTGGAACATTACCTATCGCGCCGGCGAATTCTTTGGCTGGTACTTGGTCCTGATCGGCGCGGTGTACGGCGTGTTTCTCAGTTTCGATCTCCTCCTCTTCTTCGTGTTCTATGAGATCGCGATCGTGCCGAAGTATTTCCTGATCGCGACCTGGGGTTCGACCCGACGCGAGTACGGGGCGATGAAGTTGGCACTCTATTCGTTCGCTAGCAGTGCACTCGTGCTGATCGGACTAATCGGGGTCTACGCTTTGTCCGGTGGAACCACGTTCGACTTAACGGCATTGGCGGCAAAGGCTGTGTCGGAACCGGCGCAACGTTGGCTTTTTGGCCTCGTGTTTGTTGGCTTCGCTGTGCTCGCTGGCATGTGGCCGTTTCACACGTGGGCGCCGACAGGACACGTGGCGGCTCCGACGGCGGCGTCCATGTTGTTGGCTGGCGTCATCATGAAGCTCGGTGCGTACGGGTGTTTGCGAGTCGCACTGACCTTATTTCCCGCAGGCTTGGCGACCTGGGCGGCGCCGATCGCCGCGTTATCGGGCATTGGAATTGTCTGGGGAGCCGTCGTGGCTTTGAGACAGACCGACTTCAAGTTTGTCATCGGCTATTCCAGCGTGAGCCATATGGGTTTTGTCTTGTTGGGATTGGTGGCCGCGACCTCGCTGGGTTTGAGCGGCGCGGTGCTGCAGATGTTTTCTCACGGTGTCATCGCGGGACTGTTGTTCGCCGTCGTGGGTCGAATGGTCTATGACCGCTATCACACGCGCGCCTTCGCTGAACTTGGTCCCCAGCGGGTTAGCGCCGCGGTGCCCTTCGCGGCGGTGACGTTTGTGATCGCAGGACTAGCCGGTATGGGGTTGCCCGGGTTCAGCGGATTTGTCGCGGAACTTTCGGTGCTGACCGGTGCATGGCAGAAGTTCCCGGTGTGGGTGGTGGTCGCCGGTGTGGGGCTCATTGTCGGAGTGGCTTACACGCTCCGCACGATTCAACAGGTGTTCTTCAGCGGCGAAACGGGCCCGGAATCCCTGGCGGCCGCGGTGGCTGCGGAAGCGATTTCGTGGCCGGAAAAAGTTGGAGCCGGCTTGCTGATCACGGCGACGTTAGCAGTGGGACTCTATCCACGCGTCCTCTTGGATTGGATTCTGCCAGCTTTCAACTCACCGATATTCGCGGAGCTTCGGCGGAGGGTCGGCGGGTGACGCCCCTCGACTACATCGAACTGGTTCGCTCGTTTGCAGCAGAGCTGGTGCTGGCGGTCGCGGCCGGGGTAATCCTGTTTCTCGATCTTCGCGGATGGTTGGGCAAGACGGTCACGGAGCGCGCGGCACGAGGAACCGGCCTCACGATTCTGGGCCTAAGTCTTGGGCTGGCGATACGCTTCATGTTTCCGCAGTTGGCCGATGCGCCCGAGCAAGCATTTGTGCTTGGGCCCACTACGCTGTGGTTGCAGACCGCACTACTGCTGTTAGCGGCCTTGAGTTTGGTGGCCGTCCCCGCAAACGACTTTACGGAACATGTCGGCGAATTCTACGCGCTGTTCCTGCTGGCGACCGTCGGTCTGCTGCTCATGGTGGGTACGGAGAACCTGTTGGTGCTGTTTGTCGCCTTGGAGCTTTCCAGCCTGTCGCTGTATGCGATGACCGCGCTCCATCAACGCCGTCCCACGGCAACCGAAGCCGCACTCAAGTATTTCCTACTCGGCGGCACCGCCGCGGCACTCGCGCTCTTTGGCATGAGTCTGCTCTACGGACTTACGGGCGCCGTTCGGTTCGCTCCACTTGCGGCCCGGGTCAGTACCGTTAGTGGCGATCCCTTGTTTTGGCTCGCGGTGCTGCTGACCCTGGCAGGGTTTGGATTCAAGACCGCGGTGGTCCCGTTTCATGCCTGGGCACCCGATGTGTATCAGTCCGCACCTGGGCCAGTGGCGGCTTTGGTGGCCTCGGGCTCGAAGCTTGCCGGTTTTTTCGCACTATATCGCTTACTGGAAGTCGGCTTGGCACCCGCGGGCGGCCGAGCGGCGTGGCTCGACTTTCAACCGGGCTGGCTCCCGGTCATTTCCATGTTGGCGCTGGCTTCGATGCTTTTGGGCAATCTCGCTGCCCTCGCCCAAACTAGCCTTCGGCGGTTGATGGCTTGGTCGGCGATCGCGCAAGCTGGATACGCGCTCGTAGGGCTTACTGGGCCTTCGACTGATACTCCAAGGGCTTTAGGTTACTTTGCGTTTACCTATGGCTTGGCAGTAATCGGGGTCTTCGGAGTACTCGCGGTATTGGACGCCGCGGGAGAATCAGACGGATTCGAATCGCTCCACGGACTTTGGCGCCGGTCACCGCTGCTCACGGTTTGCCTCAGCGTGTTCGTCTTGTCGTTGGCAGGCCTGCCGCCATTCGCGGGCTTTTTCGGCAAGCTGTTTCTGTTTATCGCGGCGGCAAAACGTGGGGGCGACCTCCAACTCCTGTGGCTCGTCATTGCCGCCCTTGGACTGAGCGTCGTGTCCTTGTACTATTACCTTCGGATCCTGAAGCCGGCGTTGATTGAGGAACCTCCACCCGCCGCTGGACCAATCGTGGTCTCTGTTCCATCGGCCTGTAGTCTTGTGGGGTTGGCCGTGAGTTTGTTCCTTCTCGGTTGTGCTCCCGCGTGGCTCTTCACGGGGGTCGGATGGTGAGGTCCAAACTCTCCTTCGGCGACGAGCCGAGAACGAAATTCTCGGCGATCTACACACTTGGTACTTCCGAAGGGGCGAGGATCGAAGGCGCCGCCGGTCAACCTCAGGGCGTGTTCGGACCCCAGGTTGCTACGTCCATTCCCTCCGGGTGAAATGTCAGAAGAACAAATCGGTCATCTTTCTCTAAGTAAGTTGAGGGTCTAAGTGCGGGCGGCCAATCAACGCAATTTCGTACAGGGGGATAACCCTTTGGAGCACGGTTCGAATAGCTCGAAATCCGCGCTCACCAACTCGAAAGCGGACCGCGATTTGGGCAGCACGCCGATCGTAGCCGTAGCGTCTGAGTCCAATGTTTTCGCACCGCCATCCGGCGGCCGTCGCTAGATTTCCGAGCGTCTGAACATTCCAGGAAAAGAGATGATGATTGGGCTCCGCCGGATTGAACCGTCGGTAGCGGCGTTCTTGTTCGAACGGGACGGCCAGTAACAGTCGACCATCCGACTTGGCCAGCCGGCGAAGCTCTCTCAGGACCCGCCACGGATCGGGGACGTGTTCTAACGCGTGGTGACACAGGACGACATCGAAGGATGCTGGCGTTAGTTCGGCGGGATCGTGCACGAATTCGACCCCAGCGGAACGAACCGACGATTCAAGCTCTGGGGCGATGTCGAAACCCACGCGGCGGGAGCAGCGGAGGCCTCCCAGATTCCAACCGAATCCGCAGCCCCATTCGAATACCGCGGCCGTCTCATCCAAATGCGGCTGAAATAGCTCGGCGCGCGCCCGCGCCACCCACGGTAATGCTCCCGGCGGCAAGGCCCGTTTTCCCTCGTGATAGGCGCGGCCGGCCTCGCCCAGATAGGCCGATTGCGGGCCGAAATCCGCCATGGCGGGACTCAAGCCGGTGGACGAACCGCCGGTGTGTCGGTCGCCGGGGAGATCGGAAGAGAGGCGTGGAGGGGAAGGGAGCAGATTGTGGTGGTCGGCGGAA
>DLVS01000739.1 GCA_003445095.1 Verrucomicrobiales bacterium | reverse complement strand
GCCAGTGCCGGCGGCGGACTTGGCGTAGAACTGGGCGGGAGCGCTGGTATCAGTGGTGGCCTTAGCGGAGGAATCGGCGGCGGTGTCAGCGCGGGATTTAGTGCCGGCGCGAGCGCTGGATTCAGTGGCGGAATTAGCGGGGGAGCGTCGGCCAGTTTCGGAGCGTCCGCCAGCGCTGGGTTTTCAATGGGCGGTGAGGCTAGCGTTGGTGGGCTGGCGCGTTTGTCGGCGACCGAAGGAGCGTTTGCTGGCTTGAATGCCAGTGCGGCGGTCAGCGTTAGTGCGCCTCGGCTCGATGTGGACGCGTTCCATGGGGGTGCTTCCGCCAGCGCCAGCGTGAGCACGGATTCCGGAGCCAGTTTTCGAGTCGGCGGGCGGGCTAATTTCTCGGGCCCGTCGGGCCTCCGCGCGGACGTTGGCGCCACCGGTCGCCTCACCTTCGACTAAAACTGACTCACTTCCCGGGACCACTTACTAACTCAACACTTCGACCAATCCGATGCCTGTAACCATTGATGAAATGACCGCTGAAGTCGCCCCGCCGGCGGGTTCCGCCGGGCCGTCGTCTACCGGAACAGCGGCGTCACCCGCGGCCGAACCCAGCCCAAGCCAACTCTGCGATCAGTTGGAGCGTCTGGAACACCGGGCCGCTCGACTCCAGGCGGACTGACCCCTGTTGCCCATGTCTGAACGTTCGCTCAGTGCCCAGTCTGTGTTCGCGGCCCGTCCGACGGTGCACGTGAACGGCAACGTGAATCCGCGGGTAGCGCTGCTGCTTGTCGGGATGGACTTGGTCGAACACGAGGATGGGTTAAGTGCGCTGGAGCTTCGTTTGACCAATGTCGCGAGCACCCAGGACGGCGACTCCGGATTCGCCTTTGAGGACGAAGCCGCGTTGAAACTCGGGGATCGCCTGACGGTTTACGCCGGCGACGAGATTTCACCTCGGGAAATATTTCGCGGCGTGATTTCCGGGTTCGAGGCCGATTTTCCTGAGGGCTCTACTCCACTTCTCGTGGCGCTCGCCGAAGACGGGCTTCAAGGCGCCCGCATGCATCGGCGAACTAAAACTTGGGATCAATGCACCATTGCTCAGGTCGCCCGCGATGTGGCCGGACAACTAGGGCTCACTCCGCGGATCACTGGGCTGTCGGACAACCTAGGGACCCAAGTTCAGTTCAATGAAAGTGATCTCGCCTTTCTCCGCCGACTCCTTGGCCGTCATTTCGGCGATCTGCAAGTGGTGGGAACCGATTTGCAGGTCGCGCCCAAGCAGGAGGCGCAGCGAGGCACGGTCACGTTGTCGCTGCATGGGCAACTTCGCCGAGCCCGAGTCTTCGCTGATTTGTCCCATCAGGTGAGCGAGGTCACGGTGACCGGATGGGATCCAGCCCAAGGCCGTCGGGTAACTGGTCGCTGCCGAAGTGCGGCTCGCGGGCCGGGCGCCGGCCGAACGGGCGGGGAATTATTGCAGCGCGCGTTGCATCAACGTCCCCACCACCTCTCGCACCTGGCGGTTACCACCGAGGACGAAGCTCGTTCACTCGCCGAAGCGGCGTTCAGTGATCGTCAACGCCGCTTTGTTACGGTCCACGGCGCCGCGGATGGAAATCCCGCCTTGCGGGTAGGCACGCACGTGACGTTGGAGGGTCTGGGGCCACGGTTTAGCAACACCTATTATATTACTCGCTGTCGCCACCGATACGATCTCGAACGCGGATACGAGACGGATTTCACGGCCGAGTGCGCTTTCTTTGGCAACCCATGAACCGCGCCCGCAATCTTCTCGAAGTGCCGCTGCCGGGCCTTTTTTGGGGCGGTCAGCTCGCCGTCGTCACGAGTCTGAACGACCCTGAAGGCCAAAATCGTGTGCAGATTCGGTTGGTCAGCTCTGATGGTGTGACGGACCACGACGGTCCGGTCTGGGCACGAGTCGCCGCCCCGTTTGCGGGCAAGAATCGCGGCGCATTTTGGTTGCCCGATGTCGGTGACGAAGTGTTGATCGTATTGGTTCAAGGGGACCCACGATTGCCGGTGATTGTGGGTGGGTTGTGGAATGGTGACTCAACTTCCCCTGAGACAATCAGCGGCGGAAAAAACCGGAAGAAGGTTCTGCGCTCCAAGAATGGCGTGAAGGTCACGCTCGACGATCAAGACGGGCAAGAGGCGTTCATCGCGGAAACTCCGGGCGGGCAAAAAGTGACGCTCAAGGATGGTCCTGGTTCGGTGAAGATTGAGGACAGTAACGGCAATTCTGTCACGCTGGAGGCCAGCGGCATAACCGTGAATGCCAGCGCCACGGTCACGATCAACGCGGCGCAGGTGAAAGTCTCCGCCGGGATGATCACGGCCGACGCGGGCATGGCGAGTTTCAGCGGCGTGGTGAAATGCGAGGTATTGGTCGCCACTACCGTCGTCGCCAGCACCTACACTCCGGGAGCGGGAAACATATGGTAAGCCGCGCCCCCCATCGACGATTCACCGGACGGGTAGTGGAGGCTCGTTTAAATCTGCCAGCCGGTGTGGGAGGCACAGTCAGCGTGTCGTCCCATCCCATTCGCTTATGTGGCCTCGGAGCGGCCTCGGGCGAAGCCGGCACCAAGCCCGTCCTTGTCCGCCGTACGGAAGACGAGTTCTTGCCCGCTCTGCTCGGCGGCCTACGGGAGAAAGTGAGTTTGGAGGTCCTCGGACTGCCCAATCGTCTAAGCCAACCCAACGACTTCCGAGACGGTAATCGATACCTGTACCAGCCGGTGCATCGGACGTTCAATTGCGTGTTGCTGGAGGCGTCGTGCCGACAGCCAGGCTTCCCGCGACTCGATCCCAAGAACGTCGTTAGTGCCGGCTGCGTCGTCCGCCGTGTTCGATCGGACCACTCGAGCGAGCCAGAGTTCGACGAGGCTTGGATTCATCGTGATGGTTCGATCTTAGGCTGGCGGGAGCTTCCCTCAGGCGCGTATCGGCAGGACCCCGATCCTAAGTTGAGAGTTCGGAGACGTCTCGCCCTCAACCGCCCCGTGCATGACCAGCTGGCCGCCTTACTCTTGCCGACGGCCGAAGGGATCGAGTCCGTCT
Organism: Verrucomicrobiales bacterium; assembly: GCA_003445095.1. GTDB lineage: Bacteria > Verrucomicrobiota > Verrucomicrobiia > Limisphaerales > UBA9464 > UBA9464. Next base: position 33 of record DLVS01000739.1, on the reverse strand, counting down.
CCCCCCTATTCGTGGCTCCCCCCGAAGTGTGTG
>DLVS01000075.1 GCA_003445095.1 Verrucomicrobiales bacterium | reverse complement strand
CCGAAACCGACCACGCTACGCCCTCGCCAGCGAGATTACCGTCGCGATCCCGAGTGCGCATCGGTCCGACATCGCTGGAAAGGACCGGATTGGAGAGCAATCCGGCAGAGTGCCGGTCGGCTTTCGCGGCAACAATCTCAGCCTCGTAGAACCGAAGCTCTGGGTTCTGCGCGACGGTAGTGGTGACCAATTCCTCAATGGACACGGGCTGGGACGATGGAACGACGTACTCGGCTCTGGCTACTTGCCCAATCGTTGCGGCAAGACAGACTGTAAGGTGGAAAAATGAACGCGACATAACGGACGGAAAACTGAAGGGGGTTGGGCGGACGCATCCGCCGGACAAGGGAGATCCCGGGCACGAAGGTGCTCGGAAGGGTGCGAGGATTCCCGAACGGGAACCTTCAGCTCACGCAGGAAGGCGCGCGCGGGGGAAACGCGACACGCTCAACAAACCGCCAAGAAGGCGGCCACTCAGGCGGGGGGACCGCCCTGAGAGAGAAATGGTCGGTCGAGGAAGGCGGCGGCAGGAGTTCCCACAGCACGAACCATACAACGGGAAGGAAGGGCTTCAGTTCCAATGACTGGACCGGTTTTACGTAGCCTCCCGACTCCACGGCCGAACAGACTTGGCAACCTTCGCAGGATTGAGACGGATGAGAATCCGTCGAGCTGTGATCCGATGCCGTGCGGACGCAACACTCAGCAAGGGACAAGCCCGCAGCCTCCAAGCTACAGTGCATGGTGCAGGGCAGCCACAAAGCCAGCACAAGCATCCACAGACTTCTCGGCGAACGGTTCAAGCGAGTCATCTGTAGGCGATGCACGGCCTGATTGCAACCCCAACACCCCAACCGCGTGGTCAACGTCTCAACATCTCAATCTTCCATTTTGGGCAGGATATCCTGGACAACCAAATCGCCTGACCGTCATTCGAGGAATGGAACCCCGCTGATCTTGGTCGAGTTCCTCGACTTTCGTGAACGCCAGTTCAAAACACGTTCGACCCCGGTCAGAAAGCGAAGAGCTTTTCCTGCGGGAATTTTTTCCGAAAATTTCCGAAAGAAATTGTTCGCAAGCGTTCGCATTCTTTCCGAAATACAGGACTTCTTAGAATTTCAGCGATGCGTAAAATCGCCAATGTTTACCGGCCTTTGGCGAACCCAAGCGCACGCTTGCGAAGAACCCTAGGCTGGATTCGAGTCCTACCTCTGGAGCCAATTCCTAGGTCGTTGACGTTCAACGGAGCAATTCCAGAGAAGCTAGCAAAAACCTGCAATTGTCAGGGAAACGGGACCGGTTGAGCCGACTCCGACACTGCTAAGACCAGCTTTGGCCAACTCGCTCACTGCTCGCTAACCGGACTTCGGTGCGTCTGGCCATCATGGCAGGCATCCATGAAAAATCGGTTCTGGTTGTTCCGGAGGCGAGGCGTTTTTTACGCCGAAGATTCGCTCTCTGCCCGCGTTTTTCCTCGCGCAGAGCGCGGGCATCGTCGCGAGCTTGGTGTTTACGGCGGTCGTCATTCGGCGGGATTCAAAGTCTCACCGGATGACAGCACTCCTCGCCTTGGAGGATCAACGCCGCGAACTCTGGAGCGAACTGCATCGACGTCCAGAGTTGGCCAGAATTCCGGCGAAGGAGGTCGATCTTGTAGCCAACCCGATCAGCACGGCGGAGACGGAGTTCCTCAATACGGTCTTCGTACACTTTTGCACGGGCTGGCGACTGGCCAAGGAACATCGAATCCTTTCGGTGAATGACCTTGGTCGGGACATCTCGGTGTTTCTCCAAAATCCGATCCCGTCGCAGGTCTGGAAACGGACGACCCAAATCCGCGAACGCCGGTTTGTGGACTTCGTCGAGAAGGCGCGTGCGGCGCCTGGGTGACACCTGGCGTTTACTGCGGCAGTGTCTCGACCCGGTAGAACCGTGCGTCGTCTGCCGCTTCAAGGTCCGTAAAGCAACCCTCCGAACCGTCACCGAGGACTGGGCCACCGATGTTTAACCAATTCTCGGTGTCGATCCACGGAGTCCACTGGAGCTGGTACTTCTTCCCAGCTTCGGTCGGCCAACAGATCTGCCGCTCCGCGCGGATGGTGGCAGCCACCGTGTAGGTACCGGGGACAAAGCCCTGAACACCCTCGGATTGAAATAGAAGATTATCGAACAGCCCCGACGCGGCCACGGTGTAGGGCGGTGGGTACGCTCCCGGCTGCTCCTGAACCAGGAACAGCTTGAGACGCATGGGGAGGTCAAATCCCGAGAGTTCCGTCTGGATGAGGGTCGTGAACCCTTCCCCGTCACCCAGGTCGTATTCGGACCGAACGACTAAGCCCTCACGGCGGATCCGGAACACGACGTTGGTCGCGTCCAGATAAATCACCCCACGGCTGTCGCAGCCGGACGTGGGATGGCAGTATGCCGCCCAGAAATGCTCTGGCCCAGTCATGTACATCGCTTGCCAATGCTCCGTGGTGGTGGATTGGATGCTCAGGCCAGTCGAGGCCAGGCCAGGGCCGCGAAACCCACGGATCGAAATACTGAAATCACCGGTCAGATAGAAGGTGGAGTAGATATTCACCGCTCCTGAAAAAGCGTCCGCGCCCTCCTCCTTCCACAACTGGAGCTGGGTTCCAGTCAGGGTCGCGCCGAACTGGGGCGGCGAATCCACGACATACAGGCGCGAGTCGAGATTCGTTCCGTTGAAATCAACGTTGTATACAAAGTCTGCGCGAACCGTCGCAGCCAGTAACAGTGCGAATGCGATGCGGAATAGCTCTTTCATCGTAGGTAGGATCCTGGCTTCTTGCCGGCGACTAGGAGACCTTTGGTCATTGAAGCAATCAAGGAGGTTGGAGCCAAGGCTTGTCGATGCATCCGTTTGAGTCGCCGACGGAAAGAGCGCACTGCCCCCCTTGGCAGGCGGCAATTCGGCCTCAAGATCAAATTCTCTTCTCGCCGATTCCTTCAGTCTCGGCGCAAAGTACCCCCAGATGAATTCGCATTAGCCATCGCTGGAGATAGCTGAATTTCTTCCGCTGACGGGCTGCTCCGCGGCTACGTGGGAAAGAGTACGGGTGTGCCCCTACCTCCCCCGAGTCCGGTGCCCGTCGGTCAAGGTTGCAACCCAACCTACAGGAGGAATTCAGACCAAGTGATGAATTATTGCGAAATGGGTCTGAGTGGAACGCAAATCCGCCACGCGTCGCGGAAACGGCGGCGCCGATTCGAACGGAGCTGGAGCGTTAGTGCGCACGCCCGCCTTACCCAAGAGGAAGCAATCACCAGCGTCTATTTGGATGAGGGAGAACCTCCGCGGTATCTCGACGATGATGACTTCGAGGCTCCACGCAGTTGGTGGTTGATTATCGCTGATCGAGCAGGACGAAATCACTTTGGTTGTCCGCCGCGTCCGACTACCCAGCCTAGTCAATCTGGGCTGAACGGCGAAGAAACGGCTGGCGAACCAGAGCGACAGCCAGCGACACAGCAGGATCTTCTACAATTCCTCGCGGAATCGCGCATTTGGTATCGTTCGTGGCCTGACAGCCGCACCTGCAATCGTGCAGTGAAAGAACTGGGACGACACCCATTCTTCCAAGCGCCACCGCCGATCGGTTTCGACAGTCCCGCGGCCGACATGCTGGAATACATCGTTGCGTATCGTGATTTCTGGCTGCGCGATGCGGCCGTCTGGAATGCGCCTCAGGACGATGCGGCGACTTGCATCGCTGACCTTTTTGCCCATTTGTTTTGCCGCTACGACTTGCCGGTTTGGTTGAAACTTCGCCTCAACCCGACCGCGGCGGACAAGTGGGACCCAAACTGGGTGCGGCTTGCCCTATACGTGGGGCGAGGCGGAAGCCTCTATGAGATAGGCAGTCGCATGTTCCTCGACGAAAAAGGCCAGACAGTCTTCACACGGCAAGGAATCCAGCATCTCGGCGACGCTCCAAGGTGTCTTGATGTTCAGGAATCCGTTTACTACGCGCTCGTGCTCCAATCCGGTGGGGACGAAGCTGCCGCTTGGGATTTCTACAACTGCCGTCTTCGCTACAACCACCCTCGCCCGAGTCGCTGCTTCGACGCGCCTGCGGTTCGAACGGTGGCGCCGTGGCTGACAAAAAACCGGTTCCATCTATGTCCGGGCTTGGGACCTCTGGTGGTGGTCTGGGCATTCTGCGAAATGAAAAGGCGTGAGACTGATGCCTGGATGACTCGCTCGACGATGTGTCCGCTCTCTCTTAAGAAGCGCTCCGTGCGGTCGGTCCTGACCAGTGTCTTCCGCAGCCTGTCTTGCTCGGACCATCCCCTCCAAGACGCGTTTGAGCATTTGCTCAACTGGCCGTCGCAGGGTTGGGACCGGACTCTTATCCTCGACGACACCGCCTGGACGTTCCGGGAAATCTGCACGCTGGCGGACCTCGCGCGGGAGTCCAAGGAAATGAACCACTGCGTCTTTCAATACCTCGACCGGTGCGCCGCGGGCGAAACGATCATTGTCTCTTTGGCCAGTGAGCACGGCGACCGAGTGACGCTCGAAATCTGTCCGCTCACGCACATTCTTCTCCAGATTCGCGGACACACCAATCGGGACCCATCGCTGGCCGAACAAGCGGCCGTCCAAGAGTGGATGCGGAGCATTCACGACGGTTATCAGCGCAAACAGCCGGCTTGACGTGGATGAAGCCAAACGAGACGCGGTAAGGGCTATCGCTCTTAGTTTTGGGGGCGCGCGGTTGGCCGGCACGCAGCGCGCGATTCTCCGGGACGTCCAGACGCTCCATCGAGCCGCGCGTCAACAGGGATGGACCGACAAGACACCGGTGCCATGCGAGTTCTTCGCGACCCATCTGGATTTCACGCGAGAACTACTTTTGCTCGGGGATAGCGGTGTCCAGGTCATCACGGCCTTTTCCCGGGATCTCGCGGATTACCTGCTCCGAAACCCGCATGGCTTGTATGCACTCAACTCCCGACACTTCGAAGAGTTTATCGCAATAATATTGGAATGACAGGGATTTAGGGTCGAGTTGACAGAGTTGACAGCGCCATCATTTCCAGCCGCGCTAGGAGCCCTTTCCTTAGTTGACCTGTCCGCGTCTTGCCCCCCTGTCACTTTCTGCCTCTCTTAAATGCCTAAAACTATTTATGATGTACGTTAACAGTTGTGAGTATCGCTATTTTGTTGTAAAAACGGACTTCATGCCACCTCCGCGAATACAAACAAACGTCTCACTCATTCATAACTATCGACAGGCAGCCCTTCGCATTGTGCTCTCATTCGCTATTCACAGCCAAACCACAGAAAGCG
>DLVS01000369.1 GCA_003445095.1 Verrucomicrobiales bacterium | reverse complement strand
TTTATTTATATTTCTTTTTTTGTTTTTTTTTTTTCAAGTAGTAGTCGGTCTTAGAGAGTGGTAAGTGACTAGAGTGTTTTTTTTTTTTCAAGCGCCCGAGCCCGATCATTCCTAGTTGCATGGGTGAGTTAGTTTTCATGGTGACTGGTGGTGTGGAATTTTGGGAAAGCAAATTCACGGCTCTGGCCGCGAAAGCCGAGCGTAGAATGAGTGACCAACCGGGAGAAGTTTTATCCAGCTCTTAGCCAGCCTGACTCGGTAGGGCTGAGTTCCACCTTGGCCCAAATCAATTCCATTAAACTTATTCACGTTCCACCAGGGAACCAGGGAAGCATCTGGAAGCTGAAGGCCAGCCGGTTCTTTTGGCGCCGCGCCTCCCTTGCCCCGCGCTGGCAACTCCACACCCGAGCTGCGCCCGGGCCGAGGACGGCGCTGCGCGCCATCCTTACCGATTGAATGGTTCACGGTCGCAAATTGAACAGGTCCACGGTGGAACGCGACCTTATCCAACTAAGGTTGACCAAACAGCCGGACCAGTAGGGTGAATACCCACAGGCCGATCATCGCCAAGCTACAACCAATCTTACCGAGAGTTCCCGCGACGATTCCAATCGCGGCGCCGATTCCTGCTTTGCCGGCCGCTTTCCATTCACGCCCACCGGCCATTTCCGCAGCCGCGGCCCCGACGAGCGGCAATAAGATCAACCCGAAGGGTGGAAAGATGAAGATGCCCAGGATGGCACCGACGCCGGCTCCCACCATGCCTCGCCAGGTCGCACCAAGCCGCCGCGCGCCGTAAGTGGTGGCCAAAAAATCCAGCAACATCGAAAGCGCCGCGAGCAATCCAATTCCCACGATCGCCATCCAATGGGGCGCGCGATCGCCGAACCAAAGCTTGTGACCCAGCGCCGCCAGAAAAATCAGCGGCGTGCCGGGCAATCCAGGTAGAGCCGCGCCCGCGACACCCACGATCATCACGAGCAGCGTGAGGACAAACCCAACGATCTCGGATGCGGTCACAGGCGATGCTCCGGATATCGGTCGCGAATCATTTGTCGGAGTTGGGCCACTTGGTCCGGCGGAATTAGGTCCCGATTAGCCCGCCGTTCGACCGCTTCGAGAAGGTCGAGCCAGTCGGATAACGGCGGTTCTTTGAGCGGCTCCCATTCGATATCGCGCCCGCGCCGTTTGGGGCGTTCGAAAAACAGCCACTTCCCTCCGAAATGTCGCGCCACAACGTGCCGCTTCACTCCGTCCTCTCCCGGAGTGGTCCAACCGATCTCTGCTTTGTCACCCATATCGAAATAGACGGCCTATCCTACTCCGGAAGATCGACCGCGGCGACCGCCATCGCCGCGATGCCTTCCTCTCGGCCGACGAACCCAAGCTTCTCGTTGGTCGTTGCCTTCACCCCAACTTTGCTTACCGGCAAAGCGAGCGCGGCGGCCAAGTTCGCTTTCATGGCGGCCAGGTGGGGAAATATTTTGGGGCGCTCCGCCGCGAGGCTCGCATCCACGTTAACGATTCGACCACCGCGCTGCTTGACTCTTCGGGCGGCCTCTTCGAGGAAGATTCGGCTCGGTGCGTCCTTCCAGGTTGGATCCGTATTCGGAAACAAGTGCCCGATATCCACCTCACCCACGGCTCCGAGAATCGCATCGGTGATCGCGTGGATCAGCACATCGGCATCGGAGTGGCCTTCGAGTCCACGCGCATGGGGAATCTCCACGCCGCCCAACACAAGCCGGCGACCCTCCACCAATGGGTGAACATCGTATCCGATTCCAACGTGAACCATGCGCGGAGGCTAAGGGTGAGAAAGGCTACGTTCAACGCATGAACCGAGGCCACATTTTGGAGTGCGGTCGCGGAGTCGTCGAAGCTACCGCTTTGGTATGCCGGACCGCCGTCGAACAAACTGTGCTGCGGTCGCCTATTACGCGTCGTTCCAAAGCGGCAGCTCCGCGAAGCCTCCGCAGCCGCACTCCACCGACGCACACCGCGCTGCGAATCTGAATTCCTCTCCTCGGTTTCCCAGGTCAAGCTCCTCTCACATGCTCGCTGAACTGATCGCCCATGTGTCCACGCCAGCCGCCCTCGACTCCAATCAGGTGGCCACCGCCGTTCGGGCACTAGTCGATCCAGGCGTTCCGGCCGAAGCCAAAGCAGAATTCCTGACCGCGTTGGCCAAAAAAGGAGAAACACCGGACGAAATCGCCGCCTTCGCTCGGGAACTGCGCGCTCTGTCCGAGCCCGTGCCGCTGGCGGATTCGCTTCGGTCGGGTGTCATTCTGGACGTTTGCGGTACCGGCGGCGACCGACTCAACACGTTCAACATTTCCACGACGGTCGCGTTGGTCTGTGCCGCCGCGGGCTGTGTCGTCGCCAAGCACGGCAACCGGGCCATTACCTCGCAGGCTGGCAGCGCGGATGTTCTCCAGGCACTCGGTGTACCCATCGATCAAACCCCCGCGCAGGTAGCCGATTCGCTGGCGCGGCACGGATTCGCCTTCCTGTTCGCGCCCAACTTTCACCCGGCCTTCAAGCACATCGCGCCCGCTCGCAAATTGTGCGCCGAGCGTGGTCAACGGACTCTGTTCAACTTCATGGGCCCGCTGCTGAACCCGGCGCGTCCGACGGCGCAATTGGTCGGGGTGTCGCGTCCCGCGGTTTGCGAACCGATCGCCCGAACGTTGCAAATGTTAGGGCTCCACCGCGCCATGGTCGTGTGCGGCGAAGTGACCACAGAAGGGGCACCCGCCTATCTCGATGAGCTCAGCACCTTGGGCGAGAATACGGTGGCTGAGTTTTATCAAGAACGCGCCTTCCACACTTCCCATTGGTCACCCACGAACCTGCCTCTGCAGGGGGCTACGTTGGCCGACTTGGCCGGCGGTGACGCCGCGACCAACGCACGAATCATCGAGCATCTTCTCACCGGAAAGGAACGCGGCCCCAAGCGGGACGCCGTGTTGCTGAACGCTGCGGCAGCCCTTCAAGTCTCCGGCCGAGCACGCAGTATCATTGAAGGATGGGAAATTGCGGCCGGGGTATTGGACTCAGGCAACACCAACGCCAAGCTGAACGCTCTTCGTCGCTGAGCCGTATCCGGCTTCTCCCGCCATCGGCGATCGCAACGTCGGAGTTTTGGTTAAATTCCCTTGGGCAACCTTTGGCTGCACCTGCAACAAAAGGTTGCGCTCTGCCGGAGCTGCCTCCCCCCGATGCTCCGTGATTGGCGGATCTCCTGACCAGCCAGTCGGGTTTCGCGTCGCGGATGGCACCCTTCTCTTTCGCATACTATCGCACCCAGCCCGCACTTGCGCCATTCGCCCCAAGCGACCCATAGTCTCGCTCGATTCGTTCAGGGCGCGGTGGATCCGCCGGTTGGCGACCCCGCGCCTTGTCGTTTGAACGCACCTATCCGGTCCCATGCGCTGGTCTCAAAGTTTTGTGCCTACCCTGAAGGAAGTTCCTTCGGACGCCGAAATCGTTTCCCACCAACTCCTCCTTCGTGCCGGCCTCATGCGCAAGCTGACGAGTGGCCTATATACGTTGCTACCGCTCGGATTGCGTGTCTTCCGCAAAATCGAGAACATTGTTCGCGAGGAGATGAATCGCGCCGGCGGGCTGGAAGTGCTGATGCCAGCGCTTCAACCGCCCGAGATCTGGCAAGCATCGGGGCGCTACGAAACGGCACGGGACGTTCTGTTCAAACTCAAAGACAGCGCCGGTCGCGAATGGGTGCTCAGTCCAACCGCCGAGGAAGTGATCACGACGATCGCATCCGCAGAGATCAATTCCTACCGCCAGCTCCCCGCCATTTTCTATCAGATCGGCGTGAAGTTTCGGGATGAAATTCGTCCCCGCTTCGGCCTGATGCGCGCGAAGGAATTTTACATGAAGGACGGCTACTCCTTCGACGTTTCCGACGACGGCGCGATGATGAGCTATCGGAAAATGTACGACGCCTATTCCCGCATCTTCGCGCGCTGCGGCCTGCAGGCATTTCCCGTGGAGGCCGACACCGGCGTCATCGGGGGCAATCATTCCCATGAATTCATGGTGCCGGCGGAAACGGGCGAAAATGACGTCGTGTATTGCGAATCGGGCAAGTACGCGGCGAACATTGAAAAGGCGACGAGCGCGGGCTCGGTGATTCCCACACCGACCTCGCAGACTGGAGCCGCTCCCGAGAAGTTCCCCACACCTGGAGTCGTGACGATCGAGGCCCTAACCGCGGCGCCGTACTCGGTTCCGGCTCACGCGCAGATTAAAACTCTCGTTTATTGGGCCGATTCAAAACCAATTCTGATCCTTGTGCGTGGCGACGATCAATTGAACGAAGCCAAGCTCATGGCTCGAACAGGTGCCACTCAGGCGCGACCGGCCACCGTCGAAGAATGTGTGGCCACACTGGGAGCCCGGCCTGGTTCGCTGGGTGCCGTGGTCAACGTACCGGCCGGTATTCGCGTATTGGCAGATGACCAACTGCGCGGCGCCAAAGGGATGACCACCGGTGCCAACGAAGACGGCTTCCATCTCCGCCACGTGGAGCTCGAACGCGATATCAAGGTCTCTGACTGGGTTGATGTCCGTACGGTGCGCGCCGGAGAAACGTGCGTTCAAAGCGGGCAGCCGTTGAAAATCCGGCGAGCGATTGAGGTCGGCCATGTCTTCAAGCTGGGGACCAAGTACAGCGAACCGTTGAACGCCACCTTCCTCGGGGAAGATGGCCAACGACGTCCTTGCGTCATGGGCTGCTACGGGATTGGGATTACCCGCACGCTTCAAGCCATCGTCGAGCAAGGCAATGATAAGGACGGCATCGTCTGGCCCGTGAGTGTCGCACCTTTCGAGGTTTGCCTCACACCTCTGAACGTCACGGAAGGCTCCGCCACGCGGACCCTGGCCGAAACGATGTACTCCGAACTCACGGCCGCCGGAATCGAAGTCATCCTCGACGACCGCGATGAACGTCCCGGGGTTAAATTCAAGGACAGCGAACTCGTCGGATTTCCTCTGCGGATCAACGTCGGTGAAAAGTCTTTGGCGCAAGGCCAAGTCGAGCTGAAACGCCGCGGAGGCGAGCTCGCTCGTGTCAAAGTTGAGGTTGCCGTGAGCGAGGCCATCGCCTGGATTCAATCCGAACGGGCTCGGTTGCGC
>DLVS01000717.1 GCA_003445095.1 Verrucomicrobiales bacterium | reverse complement strand
TTTCTTGCTTTTATATCTTTTTTTTTTTTATCTGTTATTTCTATTTTGATATAGTCTGACTTTTGTATTTTTTTTTTTCAAGCGTTGTGCCGCCCACTCGAAGCGGCCGGAACTCCTCCGCCGTGGGTCGCGCCGGTTCTCGAACGAATCGCGGCTGAACCTTCCGCCCGCCTCACCGCGGATTCGCTCCGTGAATTGGGAGTGACTCCCGAACGCGCGCGCCGCTGGTTCCGCGAAAACTTCGGCATGACGTTTTCCGTCTGGGCGCGGCAACGACGGCTGGGAGATGCGGTAGACCGACTGCGCCGCGGATCGACGCTCGACGACGTGGCAGTGGATAGCGGGTTCGAGTCTCACAGCGGCTTTCGCGAAGCCGTTGGCCGCGACCTGGGCAAAACTCCCGGGCGACTCCAACGCGACGGCTCGCGGGCAGTGCGATTTATCCGGTGGGAATCGCCGGTCGGAGAAGTGAGCGCAGCGGCTTCGGACGCAGGGGTCTGTGGATTTGGCTTCCTCGATCGGCGGAACGGGGACGACGGATGGGCCGAACGGGAATTGGGTTTCCCGGCCATCCTGACTCCCGGAGAGAATTCCCATCTTCGGACGTTGCGAGAACAGTTGGACGAGTACTTCGCGGGGCAACGTCGGGAGTTCAGCGTGCCTTTGGATCCCCAAGGAACGCCGTTCCAACTCCGGGTCTGGAACGAGCTTCAACGCATTCCGTACGGACAAACTTGTTCCTACGCGGCATTGGCAAATCGATTGGGCCAACCACAGGGTATGCGGGCCGTCGCGCGGGCCAATGCGGTCAATCGCATCGTCATCTTGATTCCCTGTCACAGAGTTATAGGAGCGGACGGTTCGTTGACCGGCTACGGCGGTGGGCTGTGGAGGAAACGCTTACTCCTCGAACTAGAGCGAAACGGCCGATTGCCCGGTGAAGTCCCGCCGTCCTAAGCTGGTAGGGCCGGCGTTCCACCGCGGCCCCATCTAGTCCGGTGCACGCGTGGAGGTCCTGACGGGGAACGCGGGAAGCTCCACGCGTCAAATACTTCCCCCGATCCCGCTGGAGATACCATCGTGTGAACCCAGCTCGGTGAGTTTTCCCGCCCGACGCTTGACCCGCCAACGCGGTTACCCGAAAACCCCTCCGCATGAGCCGCGTTACCGCCGCCGAAATTGCCGGCGCGATTCGAAATGTTCCCGATTTCCCCAAACCGGGAATCCAGTTCAAAGATATCACTCCCGTCCTCGCCGATGGACGATTGTTCGATGGAGCGATTGATTTACTCGTCGCCAATCATCGTGACGACGCAGTCACCAAGGTCGTGGGCATTGATGCTCGGGGATTCATCTTCGGCGCCGCGGCGGCTCTCAAGCTGGGGGCCGGATTTATTCCAATCCGAAAGAAGGGAAAGCTACCGTTCACCACGCACGAGCAAAGTTACGAACTAGAATACGGCTCGGCGACCGTTGCGATCCACACCGACGCCATACACTCAGGTGAGCGGGTGCTGCTAATTGACGATCTGCTCGCTACCGGAGGAACTGCCGCCGCCGCAGTTCAACTACTCGAGCGTTTGGGTGCGAAAATCGTCGGCCTCGGATTCTTGATCGAACTCGGATTCCTCGACGGTCGACGCCGACTACGGAACCACCGAGTCGATGCCTTGATTCGGTACTGACGTCGTGCCGTGACGCGCGCCCGCTGGCCACTGGAAGACTACGACCTCGCGGCCACCTTAACGAGCGGGCAAGCGTTTCGGTGGTCCCGTTCTGGGCCCGCTTGGGAAGGCGTCGTCGCGGGTCGGTGGGTTCGATTGGAGGCCTCAGGAGATCAACTTTCGGCCGAGGTCTCGGAACCTGTGTCTGACTGGGCTTGGTTGGAACACTACTTGGGCCTACCTGAGTCGCTCCCGTCGATTCTCGCGACTTTCCCGAAAGACGCGCCGATGGCCGCAGCAATCTCCGCGTGTCACGGGCTTCGTCTGTTGCGACAGGAACCCTGGGAATGTTTGGCCAGCTTCATCCTGAGTTCGACGAAGCAGATCGTTCAAATCCAGCAATGTGTCGCGTTGCTGAGTGAGCGTTTCGGGGATCGGCTGCCCGTGCCCATGGGCAAGCCAGCGGCCTATTCTTTCCCGACGCGGGCGCGGCTCGCGGCCGCGACCGAACTGGAACTGCGAGCCTGCAAACTGGGCTTCCGAGCGCGCTACCTCGCAGGCGCCGCGCGAGCTCTGGCTTCCGGAGAATTAAGCCTGGATCGATTGGGAAATCTTCCAACGCCGGACGCCCGCGACCAGTTGATGAAGCTTCCCGGCGTCGGGCCAAAGATTGCCAACTGTGTCCTGTTGTTTGCTTATGGTCGACAGGATGCCTTTCCTGTGGACGTTTGGGTGCTGCGGGCGTTGCGTGAATTGTATTTCCCGCGTCGTCGCCCGAACCTGAGGACGTTACAACGCTTCGCCGAAACATACTTCGGTCCGAATGCCGGTTACGCCCAGCAGTATCTGTTTCATTATGTAAGAACGAAGCGGTAGAGACCGGGCTCACGCCACGACTGGGCTCCTCAATTCCGGAATCCGTCGGCCTTATGGAGTGCGGTGGCGTCGCGCAGCAGAGCTACCGCTTTGGAACGACGCATCAGAGACAGATTGCGGCACAACCTGTTCGATGACGGTCCGGCATGCCAAAGCGGTAGCTTCGCGGAGCCTCCGCCACCGCACTCCACAACGTCCCCGCGCCCACTCCTAAAGTCCTGCTGAATCCGACGCCCCTTCGTCATATCCCGCCCGCTCAATCTGTGTTCATCGGCGTCCATCTGTGGTTCGCTTCCTCTGCCGTTCCTAAACCAATTTGAAACCGCCCCGAATCTCTCGTCTCGAAGTCCTGCTCACCCCGGCCGAGATAGCCACGTTGCCTTCGCGCGACCTGAGCCGAACCGTCTGCGTGGTATTCGACGTGCTCCGCGCCACGTCCACGTTGCTCGAAGCCCTGGCCAACGGTGCGGATTCTATCTTACCCGTCCCGGATATCGCATCGTCGCTTCTCCAAAAATCCCGCGACCCGGCCGTGTTGCTTGCGGGCGAGCGCGACGGCCTGAAAATCACGGCCGCGGTATCGGGTGGAGCTGAGTTTGATCTGGGCAACTCCCCTCGGGAATTCACCCGGGAGCGCGTTGCCGGACGACGAATCGTCATGACCACGACCAATGGCACCCGCGCGCTCGATTCTTGCTCGGGAGCGGCATCGGTGCTCGCGGCGTCTTTCAGTAATTTGGCCGCGACTGCCCGCTGGTTGGAGCGGCGCGACGTAACGCAGGTCTGCCTGATTGGCGCTGGAACCCGCGATCATTCCGCTTGGGAAGACGCGCTCGGAATCGGAGCGTTGGTGGACCTGGTTTGGGAGCGCACACGCGACGGCTGGGTGGATGACGCCGCAAGGGTCGTTCGTGAGGTGTACCTGACGCGGCGGAGTGACCTCGCCGCAGCCTTAGGCGAAGGGCGCAACGGCCGCCGTTTGCTCAGTCTGCCCGAACTCGCCGCCGACGTCGCGCTGTGCGCTCAGTCCGACCGTTTCGACTTCGTGGCTGTGCGGGGAGCCGAGGGCGTCTTGCGACGCGAACCAGCCTCGGATTGAAGCCTCCCTGTGGCCTCCTACCTTCACCTCGTGACCGTCATCGCCAACGGGCGCCGCGTGCCAGCGGAATTTCCCTGCACGCTGGAGCAATTCCTCATCCGCCAAGAACTGCTTCCTCGCAGTGTGGTCGTCGAACACAACGGCGACGCCGTTGCGCCATCCGAGTTCGCGCGTCGAGAACTTCGACCCGATGACCGTCTCGAGATCGTTCGCATTGTGGCTGGAGGATGAGCGAATGAGCCGAGGATGAAATCGGACTCTCGATTACTTCATTCTCAGATATATCGCCTTCAGATAGGTGGCTTCGACGAAGGTTGCCGCATGATCGGGCGGGTGGCCGGCAGTCGCTATTTCGGTGAATGATCGCCGCGTCACTTGGACCGCTCGACGAACTGCCTCGAAGAACTCTTCCGTGGTCACATGCGCGCTGCACGAGGCCGAGAGCAGGAGCCCCCCTGGGCGGACTCGACTCAATCCTCGGCTGGCGAGTCGTTCGTAAGCTTCAATCGCTTCGCTCCGCTCCACCTCTCGTTTCGCCAAGGAGGGAGGATCGAGGATGACGATGTCGAACTGTCGGACCGGCGAATCGGCCAACCATCGGAAGGCGTCTTCCTGGATCTGTTCGTAGCGGCTTGCCTGAATGCGAGGGTGGTCCTGGTTCAGCGCGAAGTTCCTCCGGGCCTGGGCCAACGCATGCGCCGAGATATCGAGATCCGTCACGCTTCGGGCGCCACCCCGGGCCGCATAGAGGCTGAACCCACCGGAGAAACTGAAAACATTCAACACGTCCTTACCCGCCGCCTCGTTCTCAATGCGCCGACGATTCTCGCGTTGGTCGAGGAAGAATCCGGTCTTTTGGCCTCGGACGACTTCTGCTTCAAACCCCAATCCGGACTCTTGAAAGACGACCCGCTCGGCACTGTCGTCACCATACAGATTCTGCCCCTCGAGGAATCCCGCCGTTCGCGCTGCGTCCTGCACATTTCGACTGACCCGAAGAACGATTCGCTTCGGCTGTAAGACCTCCACGATCAAGTCCACTAGCCCCTTGAGTCGCGACAGCCAGGCCGCGGCGTACAGCTTGAGGACCAAGGTTTCTCCGTAACGATCAAGCACGAGACCCGGCCAGCCGTCGCTTTCACCGTAAATCCAACGGAAGCCAGTCGTGTGTTCGTCAAACAACCCAACCCGACGCTGAACGGCCGTCAGCAATCGGTTTCGCCACCAATTCGTGTCCAGGTTGACGGGTTGGCCGCAGTGCAAGACCCGGAGCCGAAGCGGCGAATCTGGATCCCACAGTCCAATCGCGAGAAACCGGTCGCGTCGATCGTACACGACCGCCAATTCTCCAGCCGCACCCGCTCGGCTTTGTTCGCGAATGGAGTCGGAATAGACCCAGGGATGACCGCGCCTCACCAACGATTCGGCCGTCGGTGAGATTCGGACACGGATCGGCCGCGGTTCACAATTAGAGGTCACGAGATTCTGTCTTCTGTCGCAGGGGTAACTAAAACTCCAAAGCTTGGACGCGAGTCAAACCACTAACCCCGACTGGTTGTTCTGGAGCGGTGCTCCCACCGAGTGGTAACTCCGCTCCAGCAGAGCCGGTTCATGGAAATCCGCGATTTTCGATGCCCCGATCCGCTTTGCGGCCATGAACCGGGCAGGGGCTTTTGGACTGCGGCGGGAAGCGAAGCGCCACGCCGCTTTCTCGCCTCGATGCGCCGGATCACGGCTGAACATCACTGGATTCGACGCGCGTCCGGCTGCTAAAGCGCCGTCGCGCTGACGCTTGCCGGCGCACTCCAAAGTCCGGTTCACGAGCAGAGGGCCAATGGTCTCAGCCAAAAATGACGTTTCCTGCGAACTCATGGCACCCCAACCCACGATCCTTCAGGTCCCCAACGATGCGCCGTCCAGATACTCCAATCGCCCCACCGAGGTCTGCTCAGGTCGAAGCATCATTTCGGCCGCCGTATCGGCAAACCGCAGGCCGGCTCGCGTGAGGCGAAATCGCTCGTCCGATTCTTCCGCCCAGCCTCGGGCAATTAACTGATTCATCTCGCTGCGCCACTCCGCTTGCAAGGCAAAGCCCGTCCGCTCGGTGAACTCAATAAGCCCCCAGCCGGAATTCATGCGAAGTCCGAAGGCCGCGAGTTCGCCAGCCCGCGCCAATGGTGACAGGGCCTCGGCAAATTCCTTCGCCCGACGGCCCCGCTCGAGTTGTTCGCAATAGAGGGTGGTATTCGCCCAGTTTCGCGAGCGGACTCCACCCACGTATTCGCTGGCGCTGGGGCCGAGCCCGAAACTGTCGCGGCCGCGCCAATAGCCGATGTTGTGACGACAGGAGAAATGGGGAAGATGAGAAGGAAGATGGGAGAGGGGAGAGGGGAGCGACGTCCCGTCAACTCGTTGGTCGCGGGCGAAGTTCGCGATCTCGTACTGGTGGTAACCGTTTTCCGCGAGGGTATCCACCAGTCGATCGTACATGTCGCAGGCCAAATCTTCGTTCATGTCGAATTGACCTGCCTGCAGTTGCTCGTAGAGAGGAGTGTCCTCTTCATAAATCACCTCGTAGCAACTGAGGTGTTCTGTTTTCAGACTTAGGGCTTCACCGATGGTCGACTGCCACACTTCCAAAGTCTGCCCCGGAATGGCGAACATCAGGTCAATGTTGATGTTATCGAAGCCAGCTGCGCGAAGAGTGTCGTAACTGCGATAGACCTGATCGCGGCTGTGAATGCGGCCTAAGCGATCGAGCAGTTGCTCATCGAATGATTGTACGCCCATCGAAATTCGGTTCACCCCCGCCGCCCGAAGCAGTCGCGCTTTGTCGATTGAAACGGTGGCCGGATTGCATTCGACAGTCCATTCGGCGGCGTCCGTGAGTCCAAGCTGACGCATCGAGTTCAGGATGGATTCCCATTGGGCCAGGGTTAGCAACGAGGGCGTGCCGCCGCCGAAAAAGATAGTTTCCGGGCGGCAATTGGGGGCGACCAAGTTCAACTCTCGAATCAGCGCTGCCACATAGCGATTGACCTGATCTCCGCCCGGCTGTGCCGAATAAAACGCACAGTACTCGCACTTGTGCGCGCAGAACGGCACATGGACATAAAGGCTGCGGACTGGCGTCTCGAGCATGGCTATCGAGTATGGGGAAGGATCGGCGATGTCGCAAAAGATGGACCGCGAATTCCGGGCGCGTACTTCGCGCTTATGGCGCACTCGCGTCGCCCCTCTGAGATTCTTCCGGGACGGCGCGTTCAGCGCCCTTGATCCTGTCGCCGGTGTGTTCAAAACGAAAAAGTGAACCCGCGGAGCCGTCCTTCACTGCTTTGAACAAATCACCTGCCTCGCGTTTCGGCCAAGTTAGTTCCGCCACACCGTCAGCGGCGCAACTGAAGAGCCGCGCATATCCTTTGTAGAAGCGCGGTTCTCCGATGACGCGGCAGCAACGCGATGGGAGACAAGAATATGACGAACGAATGGGCTGGCGCTCCAAGACCAGATAACTGAACGGCAGGCTCCGCAAATCAACTCCCATCCTGGCCGCAAATTCCGCCCAGTCAGGATCCGTGAAAATTTCCCAAGGCGGCCGACCAAAAAAATGACACCAGTGTCGCTCGTTTCCCGGAGCCAGCAGGCCGCAGCGCTCACCGTGCGTACACGGAGCGATCAAGCCGAATTGGCCTCGCAACGCTTCTCGCATCGAAATGAGCGCATGACTGTCGGCGTGCGTGCCGGGTTCAACCCACAATATCGCCGCCGCTCGTTCCGCGAGGCTCAATAGTCGGGCACGCGCGGCCTCGGTCATTTCACTGAGCACGTGACTCACGACCAGGGTCGCACCCTCAACGGCCTCGGCGAGCTCAGTCGCGGCGATGGTCCGAACCGGCAGGCCAGGGAAATCGCTTCGTGCTCGTTCCGTCGCGAATACTTCCGCCAAGGGTGACTTATCGTGCAGCCGCAGTTCGGTGAAACTCGAAGTCCCAAACGCGGACATCACTCGGCGGCCCGCAACGCCACTGCCGCAGCCAAAATCCAAGAGCGATCCGGGTGGTGGTTTCCAACCAAGCCGAGCCACTTCAGTCAGAGCGGCGTCCCACTTCCACCCGATGCGTTCGCCCAAAGTCGCGTCGTAGTTCGCCAGGTCCGACTCTGATCGCCAATACGAGCCTCGGACCGGCGTGCCCTCCAGAAAGACCGCTCGCATCCTTTCTAAGGCTTGCCAATCGACCGCATTCATTCGTGTCCCGCCGGATAAGGAACGAGAGCGATCAACATGACCATGAGAAATGAAGGTACGAGGGAGGGTTACTCCCTTCGAACAATCGTCCTTCTCCGCCCTCGGTTCTCGATGTATTCAGTTCACCGCTTCGTGGCGACCACTTCCAGATATTCGGCCGCGACTTCGGTGGCGTCGGAGGTTTTCGAGGTATTGTGCTGTGTTTGGAGCTCGACCAGATCTCGCAATAAGGCCGCCTGTCCCGACTCGGAAAGCGATTCGAAGGCTCGCAGGGTTGGACCGTAGTACGTGCGGAAAAACTCGACGGTCTCAGCCGGCGGGAACGGAAAGCGCATGCAAGCCAACCGACGGGTCAACCGCACCTCTGTGAAGCCATCCTGGAGCCGCTGTTGAACGGTCGGCTCCTTGCCCCATTCCATCGGGGACGGAACGCCCAGCGGCGGTGGTGGCAAGTGCGCTTTGAACACGCCAAACATCTTTCCGATGAATCCTTCGGGGGTCCAATTCGCCAACGCGATCTGGCCTCCCGGCTTCGTCACTCGCCACAGTTCTGCCGCCGCCACGGCCGGTTGCGGCGTGAACATCACGCCGAACATGCTCACCGTGAGATCAAAACTGTCCTGCGCGAACGGGAGCGCTTCGGCGTCGCCCTCTCGAAAATCAATGTCCAAGTCCGCCTCCGCGGCCCGAGCGCGTGCCTGGGCCAGCAAGTTGGCCGCGATGTCGATGCCACTGACGATACATTCGTGATTCGCCGCAATGACCGCGAGATTTCCTGTGCCGCAAGCCACGTCGAGGACCCGCAAGCCCCGACGCAACGGTTGCTGTGCCATGAACTCTTCCGCGAAATTCTCGATCCGGCGCGCGACTTGTCCGAAGTCTCCGGCTTCCCACGTCGCCTTTTGTTTGGCTTTGATCGCTTCAAGGTTCGGAATCGTGGGGGAATTGAGATAGGAATTCGTGCCGGTTCGCTCGGTGGATAGTGTTTTCATAATCGTTTTTTGGTTCTACTGACCGGACGCAAGATGGCGGAACGCGCCGGAGCCTGCTTTGCTGGGCGGTTCAATCTTTTGACTCTGCAGCTCAGGCGCTCCGAGGCGCTTCTTGCCGATACGCCATAGGTGAAGCCCCAAAGCGTCTTTTGAACACACGGCTGAAATGCGAAACGTCCTCAAAGCCGCTTTCGAAAACAATCTCGGTCACATTTGCCGGCGAGTTACGCAACAAGGTTGCGGCATAATCGAGGCGCCGACGTAGCAGCCACTTCCCAGGCGACTCCTGGAAGTGCTCTTGGAACACGCGTTTGAAGGACGACAGACTGCGATGGCACAACTTCGCGTATTCCTCCAATGACAGGTTGAACCGGAAATTCGCTTCCATGATTTCCGCGACCGACGGCGAATCGTGGGCGCCGATGTCGCGAAAGTACGCCGCCAGTTCCGCGTTGGTTCCGCTGGTAAGAACGCTGATAACCAGTTCCTTCAATTTAAGACGGACCAACGGTTCGGGCGGCTTTTGCTTCCCCGAAAGGTAGGTGCGCATGGACTGGAAAAGCGCCGCCAAGGCCAGATCATTCTCCACACGCAGAGCCGTCTTGATCGGAGCGCGGTCGTTGGCGGGAAGCTTTATCGCACTGATGACTTCGCGAACGGCGTGCCGCAGGAGCGCATCCGGCACGAACAACATGAGCAAACAGACGTCCCCCTCCAGGTGTTGCTCGACGATGGTGGCGCCCTTCTTGAAAAACAACGTGTCGCCCGGGTTCGCTAGCCAAACGCCATCCACGGTATGCCAGGTCTTTTTGCCTGTGACGATGTGGACGAGGTAATCTGTTTCGGTCCAATTCTGGAGTTTTGGCGCGGTGACGCCGCACGTGTATTCGGCGAAAAGAAAGTCGCCAATGACGAGCTTGCTGTAGCTCGGATTCGTGCGGACGGCTTCGTAAAGGTTCAACATACCGACTCTCTACTGACTCGTAGCAACCTAGTTTTACCACGGGTCGACACGAATGAACACCGATAGGCAGCGGTCAAAAAAGACTTTTTAGGGATCGGGTTTTGGTTACCGACAGGTGAGCCCGACCGGCCGGGTCATTCCGCGGGCTGATCAAGTCGAGCGGCCAAACTTTTTCTCGAGCTCACGCCAGCTCATTTCAATCAAAGTGGGGCGGCCGTGGGGACACGTGTAAGGCATGTGGCAACGCCGCAAGTCGTCCACTAAGCGCTCCAATTCTCGGCCCGCCAAGGAGTCGTTGGCTTTCACCGCGTGGCGACAGACCGTTTTCGCCACCACGTCTTCGCCAAGGCGCAGCGTATTGACGCCGGTGCCCGCGGCTTTCAGTTCATCGACCAGCCCGACGACGAATTGCTTGGGATTCCCCGCGCGCACGAAGGGTGGCAGTGCTGACAACAGAAACGTGCGTTCGCC
>DLVS01000205.1 GCA_003445095.1 Verrucomicrobiales bacterium | reverse complement strand
ACCACTGACCCCAGTCCCGGAGTGAACGTTGCTCCGGCCAGCGCCTCCGCCCCCACCAACTTGGCAATAAGCTTGCCCGTAGAGGCACTCCAAATCCGCGCCGCCCCATCGACGCTAGCGGTGACCACGAACCGATTGTCCGGACTGAACCTGGCGTCGGTGACGGAAGCGTCATGGGTGAGTTGCCACAATGGCTCCAAGTGATTGGTGATCGACATATCCCAACCGCGCACAACGCTGTCATCGCCGACCGCAACCAAATGTCGGCCGTCCGACGAGAAGCTGAGGCGCTTGATTTCATGCGGTCGCTCGATCCGGAGACGCAAACGCGGTAACGGGGAGACATCCGACCCTAACTGATAAACAACGACGTTCGTTTGACGACTAACCAACGCGAGGAGCGCCTCTCGCGGGCTAAAAGCGGCCGGATCCGAAGCGCTCATGGCCCAGCTCCACTCGGGATCAGGAACGGCCACTTCTTCGGCGGAAGGTTTGAGTTTCCACAGTCGCGCGCCCTGGTTGGTGCCGGTCCAAAACAGCAACGAACCGTCGAAATTCAGCGCGGGGTCGGAGAGCGGGGCGTCGCTCACCGGCAGGGTATGCAAGCGGTTCGAGTTGGCGGTCCACGATTGAATGGAATTCGACTGACCAAATAAGACCGCCGTTTGACCGTCCCCACTCAACGCGAATCTGGACACATTGGTTCCGATTTGAACGACGTTGGTCGGACTGGACGTCGGCCAGATCACAACCTTTGGCTCGTCCACGCCGATAGACGCCGCTTGGGCACCGTCGGCGCTGAAGCTAACGGCGGCGATCGAAGTCTGCGGAAGCTCGGATGCGATCCCCGTTCCGCTAGACCATAGGCGTGCCGTACCATCGTCGCTCGCGGTAGCGATCACCAGGCCATCCGGGGTTAGACTGGCTCCATTTACCTGCCGACCGTGCCCCCGAAGAACCAGTAGCTCTTTGCCTCCGGAGGAGGTCCAAAGCCGGGCCGTCCGATCAGCACTGGAGGTGAGGACCAGTGAGTCGTCGGCGCTGAACGTCGCGCCCAGAATTGTTTCTTGATGGCCCCGGAGCGCAGTAAAGACCGCCGAGTTCGTCGGGACCCACACACGTGCGAGCCGACCAAAGGCCGAAAGAACATAATCGTGGGCGTGGGCGAATTCGAGGGCCGTAGCCGGGAGTCGCTCAAAGCCGGAGGGCGTCAATTCGTCCAGGTCGGATGCCTCGTTGAATCCGACGTTCTTGCCGGTGCTCGTTTTCCAGATGTCGATCTGCCCTTCTTTGGCACCGGTCGCCGTCGCGAACAGATCACCGTTGCGATCAAAAGCGGCCAAAATGAGATCCGGTGCGTTGAGCTCATTGGACAATACCAAGGCCACTGGCTTCGGCCTTAGGTTCCACAGACGGGAGCTGCCCGAATCCCCGACCACAACCACTTGATTGCCTGAAGGACTGAACACTGCGCCTTGTGCTTTGCCACCTTGGGCCGGTAGCACCGTCACCTCGGTCCAAGCCTTCCCCGACCACACTCGCGCCGTGCCGTCCTCGCTGGCGGTCACAAGTTGGGAGCCGTCGCGACTGAACTCAGCCGTACGAATCGCGTTGGTATCTGTCGAAATGACTTTGACGAGCTGACCATTCGTGGCGTTCCAAATGCGCGCCGAACCGTCGTTGCTGGCGGTCACTGCCAGGCCTTGAGAGCCGAACCGGGCAGTGTTGATGCCGCCGGAGTGGCCGGTTAGAACCGCGACGGACTGGCCTGTGTGCGCGTCCCACAAACCTGCATTCGTGCTCGCGCCCGCCGTGATAACACGAGCGCCGTCGGGACTGTATTCGACCACGCGCACGGGCGGACCACCAACTTGTCCAAGCCGAAACCGGACGTGAGAGGCGAACAGCGCCTGTCGCAAGACCTCCTCCGCCACGAGGTTGGTGTTCACCTGCATACCCTCCGTCGCGAGGAAGACGCTCACCTCAGGATCGACGTCCAATTGGTTGATGGCGCGCGCCGCGAGTTCGCGGGAAATCGCCTCCCGTTCGCGTACGACGGCTTCCTGCTGCATTCGGCGGAGCTTGATAGCGGCGACGATGGTGATGATGACCAGCGCCGCCATCACGACGGCGACGATGCTGTAAATGCGCGCGCGGCGGGTCTGCTCCTCAGCTCGGGCTCGGGCGTATTCCAATTCCCGCCGCTGGTACTCTTCCTTTTCTCGCTGGGCGGCTTCCCGCTGTTCGCGCTCACGTCGCGCGACGGCCGCGCTCTCGGTGAGAAAACGGATCGCGAGCGGGAAGTCGCCGCGATGAAGTTGGCCCCAACCTTCCGTGGGTTGATCCGTCTCGCGCCAGAGCAAGGCCAGCGCGAGTTCCGGATCGCGGTACAACGCCGCCTTGCCCTGATTCCACAGCTCCGCAGTCTCGGCGAGTCGCCGATAAGTTTGAGCCGACTGCGCTTCCTCATCCACCCAATCGCGGAGCCGCGTCCAGACTCGCATCAAACTCTCATGCGAAATGTCTAGCACAGTCGCGGGCTGCAAAGCCCCGTTGCCGCCCGGCAGGATAAACGTGCGCCCCACTTGCCGGAACGGTCCGGCCACGCGGGCCAGTTGCTCTGCAGAAACTCCGCAGGAGCTCCGTAAGACTTCGAAGCGCGCTGGATGCCGAACGCCTCTTCCGTCGGGTCCTTTTTCCGTAAGGGCTTTGAATAGCCGCTCGGCGATCCGTCGATCAGCCTCGTCCGGCAAGTCCGCCAGAGCTTCATCGGCGTGGCGGGAGAGCGCTTTCGCCATCCCCCCGACGGCTTCGTAATGCGGCAAATCGATCGGGGGAATTTCACCCGCGGCTTCGGCGGTTGCTTTCGCCCAGTAATCCCAAGTGCGCATCAAAGCGTGCTGAAGCACGGGAAGTTGGTCCGGGTCATCGGCCACGTCGTTGAGCAGACGCTGCACCAAGCGCGGTGTGATCGTCCCTCCCCCGACGCGAACGGGGCCTTCGATCGCCAATCGCCATTGGTCACGAGTCAGCCGGGGAATCAAGTACTGCGCGTCATTGATCGCTTCGGCCAGACCCAAAAAACGCGCGCAATCGCCGATGAAGTCGGATCGCATCGTGAGGACGACATAGATCGCTGAGGTCGGATCCCGGCTGGCTTCGAGCAGAAGGTTGACAAAAGCCTCTGGGGCATCGGCTCGCTCTGTTCGACTTCCCGCAAAGCGGAAGATCTCTTCGAATTGATCCACCACCACGAGCACGTTGGTCCCGGTCGGTGGCCTAGCCTGCCGGACCGATTCGATCAAGCCCCGCGCGCTTCGACTCAGCGTGGCTTGGATCTGAAGCGGAGCGTCTTCGAGCGTGCCTTCATACAATTCCGAATCGGCCAACGCCGCTGCCAACGCCGCCACCGGATCGCCTCCCGGACGGAGAATGATGACGATCCAGCGTGATCCAGCCCGGGTGTTGGTTCCGCCCAACAGTTCCGGGACCAGACCTGCCCGCACCAACGACGACTTCCCACTGCCTGACGGGCCGACCGCCGCCAGAAACCGCGTGCCGCCCAGGCGCAGCAGCATCTCGATCGTTTGCACCTCCCGACCGAAGAACAGATGCTTCTCCGTTGTTTCAAAGGATCGGAGTCCGGGGAAAGGGTTGAACCGAGGAGCACTCATGCTCCGGCTCCCTTCACCTTTTGGACAAACGGGGCGAGGAGTTCTGGCTGGAGCGTCTCACCCAGGCGAACAACCTCCGCGGCGTGCGTGCGGAAACGTGGTTTCACCTTATCTTCGGGCGGCACTACACAGACCAGCACGCCACTGAACGGCTTGGTTCGGCCGTACCCGGGCGCCTGAGCCAAGTCGAGCAATTTCATGTCAACCCAGCCCCGGCTGCCGGCCCCGTAATAAACAATGACCGCGTCGCTGAGTTGAAGATGTTGGCGGTGAGCGGCGCTGACCTCGGCTTCGCTGCCCTCAAAGTTAGTTCGGTTAACTTCGAACCCTTGGTCGAACAAATGATCTTCAATCGCATCGATCAGGGGTCCCTCATCGGCTCGATCGCAAATGAGATACACCCGGTTGGGGCCCGTGGCGGAAGGCGGAGGAGGAACGGGTTTGGCGGCTGGAGGAGCCAGTTTATCGAGCACTAGGATTTTCAGTCGCTCCAGTGAGTCTTGGACAATCTCAGCGCCCTTTTGCGCGGCCGCATCCTCGAAGAGGCGTTGCGTGAAGGCACGCTGGCGCTCGTCCTTTGGGATTACACCCCGCGGCATCCAAAGAAATCGCGCCAGTCCATTGCTGGCGCTGCGTTCAGCGGCGAGTCGGTTTTGCAGCTCGACCACGGACTCCGCGCTGTCTTCCGGAATCAAGCCGTAGCGACTGCCCACGAGCTGAACCGCGAGATCACTCTTCGCAAGATCCGCTCTGACGGCGGCCTCGAACTCAGTCCCCAAGGTCGGTTGCGGTGCCTCGGGTAGAATGTTGTGTCCGCGTTCTTGCAACTCACGCGCGAGGAGTTGGCGTTCTTCCTGCAAATCGGAAGTCGTCGTGGCCAAATAGACGGTCCGCCCAGACTGCAGTTTCGGTAGTTTCGCGGCGCCGTTGGCGCGCTTGGGGGGATTGCAGAGGTCATAGGCGAGGTCGTAAATCTGTTGAAGAAACAGTAGCTTATATTCCGGACCGAATTCCGTGTCGAACTCATGAGGTCGGCCGGTTTCCGGATCCAGGCGGTAGAAATTGAATCCCAAAACCTTTTCCATTCCCTGGCGTAATTGATCAGGGACTTCCGTCGGCGGAACGGGGGTCTTGACCACTTTGACCCACCGTCTGGGCAGCTGATTGGACTCAGCAGACGCTTGTTCGGTGCGTTTCAAATACTCCGTCGCTTCCCGGACGCACCATTCGGATTTGACGTAACGAGGCGAAACGACTGAAACCAAAATTCCAGCGCGAAGCAGTTGCTCCATGATGGCTTCGCTAAGGTCATCGGTGCGATTGAGTTTGAGATCCCGCCAGACTTTTGGCTGTTCGCCCAACAACATCGCGAGCCGGATTTCAAGCAGGCGATGAAATTGGGCAATCCAGCCCTGCTGCCCCTCGGTCAGCGGCTGGTTATCGATGTGCGTGTAGCTGATGAAAATGTCCATACGAACCACCGGCCCGAGGCGAAACAGCCGTTAGCGGTGGCTCAACCTCATCTTCCCGTGATTTCTCAAGCGCCGTCGCATGCCAGTGTCTTAGTCGAAGGTTTCGCGGGCATTCAACCTGGAAAGCGCCACTGGAACCACGGAATTCACCGTAACCACTAACGTTTGCCCTCCGAAACTATTGCGCGTTGTAGCGGTTTCTGGGCGAAATGTCGGCGACGCCCATGAATTTCCCGTGGTCTGACAGCGGACGGTCCCGTCGAAGTTTTCTCCAAGGCAGTACCGCTCTCGCCTTAGCGGGAATGACTCACCCCGCGCGAACGTTGCTCGCCGACGACACGGTCACTCTTCCGTTTGAGAACGGCGAGCGTCCGCTCGTAAAGTATCCCCAAAAACGCCCGCTCATCCGGCTCACTGCGCGCCCGCCGCAATTGGAAACTCCCTTTAGCGTCTTCAACGAAAGTTTGTTCACGCCCAACGACGCATTCTTTGTCCGTTATCACCTCACCTCCGCCCCGCCGGCGCGCGAGCTATTGTCGCCGGATCGCTTCCGGCTGCTGGTGAAAGGCAGCGTCACTGAACCCCTCACCTTGAGCGTGGCCGAATTGCAGCAGCGCTTCGAGAATGTCGAGCTTGCGGCGGTGAACCAATGTTCCGGCAATAGCCGAGGATTCTTCCAGCCACGCGTTCCAGGCGGCCAACTCGGGAATGGGGCGATGGGTTGTGCGCGTTGGCGTGGCGTGCGTCTCAAAAACGTTTTGGAAGCAGCTGGTCTCTCCCCCAATGCCAAGCAGGTCCTATTCAATGGTCTGGATAGACCGCTCTTGCCGCAGACGCCCGACTTCATCAAGGCCATCGATGTGGATTTGGCGCTAGACCCCGATTTGCTGCTGGCGTGGGACATGAATGGAGAGGCACTCCCGTGGCTCAACGGCTTTCCCCTCCGCCTCGTCGTGCCCGGTTACTACGGCACGTATTGGATTAAACAGCTCAACGAAATCACGGTCGTGGACGAGACGTTCAAAGGGTATTGGATGGATCCGGCATATCGCATCCCCGACGACGCGTGTGCCCATGTTGAACCGGGGACGACCGCCAAGAAGACCGTCCCGATCACGCGCCTGAATGTTCGCTCCTTCATCACAAGTTTGGCCGACGGCACCCGGGTCAAGACCGGCGCGAGCATGACGGTGCGTGGCATTGCGTTCGATGGCGGGTATGGCATTCGTGAGGTCGCGTTTTCGGATGACGACGGCCGGACCTGGCGGGCCGCAACTTTGGGGAAGGACGAGGGCAAGTATGCTTTCCGCGAATGGACGATCCCTTTCACCCCCAACCGCGCGGGAAAATATACGCTGCTCGTACGGGCCACGAATCGCTTGGGACAGTCCCAACCGCTGGAGCCGTTGTGGAACCCGGCGGGCTACATGCGCAACGTGGTAGAAGCGGTGCAAATCAACGCGGCCTAAGGAGAACGATCATGCGATTTTCACTGACGACCGGCGCCCTCTTCCTCGTGATCGCTGCGGCCGACCTCGTTGCTCCTTCCAGGGCCGCCGATGAAGGAACTTGGACGCTGCCTAC